>NZ_VDDC01000020.1:0-111215 GCF_006239215.1 Paracoccus haeundaensis | reverse complement strand
GCCGCCGACGGCGCACAGGCGACGCGCGCGATGATGGCCAGCCGCGGCCGCGCCGCCCGCCTTGGACCGCGCAGCGTGGGCCATCTGGACCCCGGCGCGGTATCGGCCGCGGCGCTGCTGGACAGCCTGGCGCACTGGGCCCGGCGCCGCGCGGAGGGGTCGCGCCCATGACCACCACCCCCCGCCAGCCCCTGCGCTTTGGCGAGGACCCGCTGCTGTGGGCGTCCTGGCTGTATTATCAGGAGGGCCTGACCCAGGGCGACATCGCCACACAAATGGGCGTGTCCCGCGCCTCGGTGAACGCCTATCTGGCGGATGCGCGCACCCGCGGCATCGTCTCGATCGAGATCGACCCCGAACGGTTCCGCGCGCTGAGCCTGGCGCAGGCGATGCAGGACCATTTCGGCCTGACCGACTGCCTGGTGATCCCGTCCGAAGGCGGCGACAGCCCGCTGATCGACCGGCTTGGCGCGGCCGCGGCGCAGGTGCTGTCGCGTCTGGCGCGGTCGGCCGACACCATCGCGGTGACCTGGGGACGGACCGTCCTGTCGATGGCCAGCCGCGTCGACCGCACCGGGCTGCAGGACCTGCGCGTGGTGCAGGCGACGGGCGGGACCACCGCCAAGATCCCCTGGACGCCCGAAGCCTGCGCGACGCGGCTGGCGGAATCGATGGGCGCGCGGTGCATCCCGATCTCGGCCCCGGCGATCGTGTCGTCGCCCGACATGCGCGCGCTGCTGCTGCGAGAGCCGGTGGTGGCAGAACAGATGGCGGTGCTGGCGCAGGCCAACCGGATCGTGCTGGGCATTTCCTCGCTGCGGCCGGAAAGCACCATCCACAGCAGCGGCTTTTTCGACGACGTGGCCATGCACGCCCATTACCACGCCGCGGTGGGCAGCATCGCGGGGCGACTGATCGACGCCCAGGGCCAGCCCGTCGACGGTCCGCTGGAGGGGCGGACCATCGGCATCGACCTGGGCGGCCTGCGGTCCGTGCCCTGCCGGATCGGCGTTGCAGGGGGCATGGACAAGGTCCAGGCGATCCTGGCCGCGCTGCGCGGGAACTACATCAACGTGATGGTGACCGATGCCGACACCGCCCGCGCCATCCTGACCTCCGAAGGGCATGACGACACACCCGCGCGGCGCCGCGACCAGGTAGCCCAGCCCCTGCCCGAACGCCTGCGGGTCAAGAAGTTCATCAACCGCCCCCAGGACGCCGTGAACGAGACGGTGGCGGGCGCGCTGCTGGCGCATGAGGACATGCTGGCCCCCATCACCGGTGCGCCGCGCGCCCTGCGGGCCACGGGCGCCCCTCGGGCGGGCAAGGTCGGCCTGGTCATCGGCGGCGGGTCGGGGCACGAGCCGGGGTTCTTCGGCTATGTCGGGCGCGGGCTGGCGGATGCGGTGGCGATCGGCAACGTCTTTGCCGCACCGCCGCCCGACCCGATCCTGGCGGCGACGCTGGCCGCAGATGGTGGGGCGGGCGTGCTGCACATCTTCGGCAACTTCTCGGGCGATCTGATGAACTTCGAGATGGCGGCCGAGATGGCCGCCGCCCGCGGCGTGCCGGTGCGCACCATCGTGACCACCGACGACATCGCCTCGGCCCCCATCGACACGCGGGCGGCGCGGCGCGGGGTGGCGGGCAATGTCTTCGTCTTCAAGGTCGCGGGGGCCGCCTGCGACCGGATGCTGCCGCTGGAAACCTGCGCGGGGCTGGCGCTGCGCGCCAACCAGCGCTGCTACACGATGGGGATCGCGCTGGAACCGGGCGCCTCGGTCGACAGCCAGAAGCCCAGCTTTCGCCTTGGCGCAGGTGACATGGAGATCGGCGTGGGCGTGCATGGCGAACGCGGCATCGCCCGTGCGCCCCTGGCCAGCGCGGACGGCGCCGCCGACCTGATCGTGGACCGCATCCTGGACGAGATGCGCCCCGCCGAGGGCGACCGGGTCGCCCTGTTGGTGAATTCGCTTGGCGGCACGCCCAAGATGGAGCTGTACATCCTGAACCGCCGGCTGCGTGAACGTCTGCGCGCACGGGGCGTGCAGGTGCATCGCACGCTGATCGGGCATTACTACACCTCGCTGGACATGGCAGGCGTGTCGATCACCGCGTTGCACCTGGACGAGGAACTGACCGCCCTGATCGACCACCCCTGCCATTCCCCGGCCTGGACGCAGCCCTAGGCGGCCCGTCGCGGCCTGCAACCCAGCCATGCCTTGCCGATCGCCGCGCAAATCGCCATGTTAGCGCCTGACAGACCTGAAAGGATGACCCATGACCGCCCGCCGTTTCGATGCCGTGATCTTTGATCTGGATGGCACCCTGCTGGCCACCGAACAGATGACCATCGAGACCGGAGAGGCGGCGCTGGCCCGCATGGGACGCGTGGCCCCCGACGGGCTGCTGGCATCGCTGGTGGGCATCGACGAGCCGACCTCGCGCGGGATCCTGCGCGACCACCTGGGCGCGGATTTCGACTTTCCGCACCTGGACCGGATGTGGGCCGAGGCGATGATCGAACGGCGCGACCGCGACGGAATCCCGCTGCGCCCGCATGTCCACACGCTGCTGGACGCGCTGCGGGTGGCGGGACTGCCCTTTGCCATCGCGACCTCCAGCACCGGCGATCAGGCGCGGGAAAAGCTGGCGGCGGCGGGGCTGACCGACAGCTTTGACATCGTGGTGACGCGCAGCGACGTGCCCAGCCCCAAGCCCGCCCCCGACGTCTATCTGCTGGCGGCCCGCCGGCTTGGGATCGAGCCCGCCCGCTGCCTGGCCTTCGAGGACAGCGATGTCGGCGCCATCGCCGCACGCGCGGCCGGGATGACAGTCGTGCAGGTGCCCGACATGGTGCCCCTGTCGGGAGAGAATGCCGACTTTCTGGCGACCGACCTGATCGCGGGCGCCCGGGGCATCGGCCTGCTGGCTGCCTGACCCGGTTGTGGCCCCCGCGGCGCCCCGCTAAGGTGGCGCTGTGCCCGAGGGATCGATGACCGACACCAAGCCCGCCTACCAGGTTCTGGCCCGGAAATACCGGCCCGAAACGTTCGCCGACCTGGTCGGACAGGACGCGATGGTCCGCACGCTGAAGAACGCGTTCGCCGCTGACCGCATCGCGCAGGCCTTCATCATGACGGGCATCCGCGGCACCGGAAAGACGACCACCGCGCGCATCATCGCCAAGGGCATGAACTGCATCGGACCCGACGGCCAGGGCGGCCCCACGACCGAACCCTGCGGCGTGTGCGAGCATTGCGTGGCGATCGCCGAAGGCCGCCATGTCGACGTGATGGAGATGGATGCCGCGTCCCGCACCGGCGTGGGCGATATCCGCGAGATCATCGAATCGGTGCATTACCGGGCCGCGTCCGCGCGCTACAAGATCTACATCATCGATGAGGTCCACATGCTGTCGACCAGCGCGTTCAACGCGCTGTTGAAGACGCTGGAGGAGCCGCCCCCGCATGTGAAGTTCATCTTTGCCACGACCGAGATCCGCAAGGTTCCGGTGACCGTCCTGTCGCGCTGCCAGCGCTTCGACCTGCGCCGGATCGAGCCCGAGGTGATGATCGCCCTGTTGCGCCGGATCGCCGCGGCCGAGGGTGCGACGATCACCGACGACGCGCTGGCGCTGATCACCCGCGCCGCCGAAGGGTCGGCCCGCGACGCGACCAGCCTGCTGGACCAGTCGATCAGCCATGGCGCGGGCGAGACCACAGCAGACCAGGTGCGTGCGATGCTGGGCCTGGCCGACCGCGGCCGCGTGATCGACCTGTTCGAGATGGTGATGCGCGGGGACGCCGCATCGGCGCTGACCGAGTTGCAGTCGCAATATGCCGATGGCGCCGATCCGGTCGCGGTGCTGCGCGACATGGCCGAGATCGTGCACTGGATTTCCGTCGTCAAGATCACGCCGGACGCGCTGGAGGATCCGACGATCTCTCCGGACGAACGGTCACGGGGCAAGGACCTGGCCGACCGGCTGCCGATGCGGGTCATGTCACGGATGTGGCAGCTGCTGCTGAAGGCGCTGGAGGAGGTGTCCGCCGCGCCCAACGCGATGATGGCCGCCGAGATGGCGATCATCCGCCTGACCCATGTCGCCGACCTGCCCGACCCCGAGGCGCTGATCCGCCGCGTCCAGCAGGCGCAGACGGCAGGAGAGTTCGCGCGTGGACCTTCGGTGGCGGGCGCGCCCGCGACCCAAGCCCCGCAGGCGATGCGCCGCGCTTGCCCGGTGCCGGCGGTCCAGGCGCACGGCGCCGCGGCCCAGGCCCTGGCCGTGACGCCCGAACTGGTCGAGAGCTATCCCGATTTCGCGTCCGTCATCGAGCTGATCACCCGGATGCGCGACATGACGCTGCTGGTCTTGGTGGAACGCCACGTGTCGCTGGTGCGCTACAGCCCCGGGCGGATCGAGTATCAGCCCCGCGACAACCCGCCCGCCGATCTGGCGCAGCGGCTGGCCGAGCGCCTGCGCGGCTGGACCGCCGGACAGCGGTGGGCCGTCACCATCACGAACGAGGACGGTGCCCCCACCATCGCCGAAACCCGCGAGGCGCAGGCCCGTGCCGACCGCGACCGTGCGCTGGCCCTGCCCATCGTGCAGCAGGTGCTGGCCGCCTTTCCCGGCGCGACCCTGACCGGCATCACCCGCGTCGCCCCGGAGGCCCAGGTCGCCGACCTGCCCGAGGGTGCGGCCAATCCCCATGACGGAACCGAAGGCCCGGTGGCCGAGGTTGAGGAATGGGACCCCTTCGAGGATGAGGACTGAACGATGATCAAGGGATTGGGCGGCTTTGGCGACATGGCCAAGATGATGAAGGCCGCCAAGGACATGCAGGACAAGATGGGCCAGATGCAGGAGGACATGGCCCGCATCACCGTGACCGGCGAATCCGGCGCGGGCCTGGTGCGCGCGACCTGCACCGCCAAGGGCGAACTGACCGCGCTGGAGATCGACCCGTCGATCTTCGTGCCGTCGGAAAAGGAGGTGGTCGAGGACCTGATCCTGGCCGCCATCAAGGACGCCCAACGCGCCGCCGAGGAGAAGATGCAGGCCGAGATGTCGCGCATGACCGAAGGCCTGGGCCTGCCCCCCGGCATGAAGCTGCCCTTCTGAGCGGCATGGAGCAGGGCGGCGACGACATCCAGGCGCTGATCGCGCTGATGGCGCGGCTGCCCGGGCTGGGCCCGCGATCCGCCCGCCGCATCGTGCTGCAGCTGGTGCGCCGGCGCAGCCAGCAGATGGTGCAGCTGTCGCAACTGCTGGACCGGGTGGCGCAGAACTCGCGCGAATGCGTGGTCTGCGGCAACATCACCGACCGTGACGAATGCGCGATCTGCACCGATCCGGCCCGCGCGACCGGAGAGATATGCGTGGTTCAGGACGTGGCCGACCTGTGGGCGCTGGAACGCGGCCGGGCCTTTCGCGGCCGCTATCACGTGCTGGGCGGCACGCTGTCGGCGCTGGACGATGTGGGACCGGAGGACCTGGGGATCCCCACCCTTCTGGCGCGCATTGACGACGAAAGCATCACCGAGGTGATCCTGGCGCTGAACGCCACCGTCGACGGCCAGACAACCGCGCATTACATCGCCGATGCGCTGGAGGGGTCACCGGTGACGGTGACGGGCCTGGCCCAGGGCGTGCCCATCGGCGGAGAGCTGGATTACCTCGACGACGGCACCATCACCGCTGCCTTGCGCGCGCGTCGCAGGCTGTAACGACAAAAGGCCGCGTCGGGGGACGCGGCCTTTCCATCGGATCTTGGGCGGACGGGGGGTCCGGGGGGCTGGCCCCCCGGCCCTCGCGGGACGCGTTCAGGCGTCCAGCTTGCCGACACGCGCCGGGGTCTTGGCGATCTCGATCCGGCGGGGCTTCAGCGCCTCGGGGATCTCGCGGACCAGATCGATATGCAGCATCCCGTCGACATGGCTGGCGCCATCGACGCGGACATGGTCGGCCAGCGTGAACTTGCGCTCGAACGCACGCGTGGCGATGCCGCGATGCAGGAAGGTCCGGCCCTCGTCCTCGTCCGCCTTGCGGGCCGACACGATCACGGCGCCGTCGCGGACCTCGACGTTCAGGTCGTCGGCGGCAAAGCCGGCCACCGCGATCGAGATGCGATAGGCGTCCTCGCCGGTCTTCTCGATGTTGTAGGGGGGATAGGTGGTGCTGGCCACGTCGGCGGTCATGGCGCGGTCCATGACGTCGGCCAGACGGTCGAAGCCGACGGAAGCCCGGTACAGCGGGGTCAGGTCGAAATTACGCATGTGTCACATCCTGTTCAAAGCGATGTCAGAGTTGCCCCCCGAAACTGGGCGGGCAGGGAAACCGACGCCGTCATGGCCGCCGGTTTCCTGAATCTAGATCTCCCGAACCGCGTTTCAAGACCCCAATGCGGCAGGTTTCGGCCCGCCCGTGGCCCAGTCCAGCAGCTCGACCGTGTGCACCACCGGTACCTGCGTCCCGCCGCCGATCTGCATCATGCAGCCGATATTACCCGCCGCGATCACCTCGGGTGCGACCGCCTCCAGCGTCTCGACCTTGCGCGCCTTCAGCTCCGACGACAGTTCCGGTTGCAGCAGGTTATATGTCCCCGCCGACCCGCAGCACAGATGCGGGTTCGCGGGCTCCAGCACGGTGAAGCCCATGCCCGACAGCAGGTCCTTGGGCGCCGACCGGATCTGCTGGCCGTGCTGCAGCGAACAGGCCGAATGATAGGCGACGCGCATTCCCTGCCCCTGATCGCCTGCCCGCGCGGGCAGGCCCAGCCCGACCAGGAACTCGGTCACGTCACGGGCCAGGCCCGCGACACGGCGCGCGTCGGCCTCCATTGGGTCGCCCTTGAACAGGTGCCCGTAATCCTTGATCGTCGTTCCGCAGCCCGAGGTGTTGATGATCACCGCGTCCAGCGCACCCCCCTCTTCGGCCGCAAGCAGGCGGCGGATGCTGTCGCGGGCGCGGGCCTTGCCGTCAGCCTCCTGCCCCATATGCAGGGTCAGCGCGCCGCAGCAGCCGAAATCCTGCGGGATCACGACCTCTACCCCCGCCCGCTGCAGCAGGCGGATGGTGGCATCGTTGATGTCGGTGTTCAGCGCCCGCTGCGCGCAGCCGACCATCAGCGCGACCCGCGCGCGTCGGGTGCCCTGCGCCGGGAAGGTCTGGCCGTCGTCGTTTCGGCTGACCGGGGGGATCGACCTGGGCGCCATGTCCAGCATCGCGCGCAGGCGGCGATCCGGCATCAGCCCCTTGAAAGGCCGCGCGATCCGCGCGCCCATCAGCGCCAGCCGGAACCGGCCCGGATGCGGCAGCACGAATTTCAGCACCCACCGCAGGAAGCGGTCGGCGACGGGACGGCGATAGGTCTCCTCGATATGCTCTCGTGCATGTTCCAGCAGGTGACCGTAATGCACGCCCGACGGACAGGTCGTCATGCAGGACAGACAGCCCAGACAGCGGTCGATGTGCTTGACCGTCTTTTCGTCCGCCGGCCGGCCGGATTCCAGCATCTCCTTGATCAGGTAGATACGGCCGCGGGGGCTGTCCAACTCGTCCCCCAAGACCTGATAGGTCGGGCAGGTCGCCGTGCAAAAGCCGCAATGCACGCAGGTCCGCAGGATCTTGTTCGACCGCGCGGTCAGCGGGTCGGACAGCTGTTCGGGCGAGAAATGGGTCTGCATCAGGCAAGATTTCCAAACAGGCCGCGCGGGTCGAACCGTGCCCGCAGGTCACGCTCCAGCCGGTCGGTCAGGGGGTCGGGGGCGGGCAGGATGCCCGGCGCGCCGCTGATGCGGCGGGCATGGCCCGAAAAGGTCGGCAGGTCGGGCATCTGCCCGCGCGGCAGGCGGACATAGATCAATGCCCCGCCCCAGTCCAGCGACCGGGGTTCCGGCAGGCGCGCCAGCAGGGCCGGCGCCTCGCTTGGCCGACAGGTGATGCGCCAGGTGTCCAGGTCGGGGTGGTGGCTGGTCCGGCACAGCAGATCCCAGGCCTCCGGGTCGCCCTCCCGCACGGTACCGAAGGCGGACAGGCGCGCGGTCAGGTTCGCCGCGCGTGCCTTGACCGATGCCGCCAGCCCCTCGACCCGGATCAGCGCGCCGTGGCCGGGCAGCCACGCCGCACCGGACACGTCGAAGGGGCCGCCAAGCGCGCTGGACAGGGCCGGGATGGCGGCCGCGGCGTCCAGGTC
This sequence comes from Paracoccus haeundaensis, assembly GCF_006239215.1. NCBI lineage: Bacteria > Pseudomonadati > Pseudomonadota > Alphaproteobacteria > Rhodobacterales > Paracoccaceae > Paracoccus > Paracoccus haeundaensis. Next base: position 103,014 of record NZ_VDDC01000020.1, on the reverse strand, counting down.
CGGCAAAGCCAGGGTCGCGGTCACGGGCGGGATGGGGGCCGTACGAAAGCTGATCTCGGTCAACGCGCCCAAGGTACCGCGGCTGCCGGCCATCAGCTTGACCAGGTCATAGCCGGTGACATTCTTCATCACCCGCCCGCCATTGCTGACGATCTGGCCCTGCCCGTCCACGAAGCGGACGCCGATCATCGCGTCGCGCGCGGCCCCGGCCTGAACCCGGCGCGGGCCGCTGGCATTGGTCGCGGCCACGCCGCCGATGGTCGAGCCGGTCGTGACCGGGGGTTCAAACCCCAGCATCTGGCCTTCGGCGGCCAAGGTCTGGCGCACCTCCTCCAGCGGGGTGCCCGCACGAACAACCAGAGTCAGCGCCTCGGGTTCGTACAGCGTCACGCCGGTCAGCGCGGTCGTGTCGATCCGGTCCCCCTGCCCCTCTCCGGGCCACAGGCGCGTGGCGCCACCGGTCACGGCGATCGGGCCGCGGGCGTCGCGGATCATCTGGGCCAGCTGGCCCTCGGTCTCAGGCCGCATCGGCGGGCCGATTCAGGCGGCGGTCGCGGCGCGGGGCGCTGACGTCCAGGGGAAAGACCTTGGCCGCGTTCAACAGCCAGTGCGGATCGAACGCATCCTTGACCAGCATCTGCGCCTCGAGGTCGTTGGGGGCGAACTGTTCGCTCATCAGGTCTCTCTTTTCGATGCCCACGCCATGTTCGCCGGTCAGGCAGCCTCCGACCTTGATGCACAGCCGCAGGATGTCGGCGCCAAGCGCCTCGGCCAGGTCCAGGTCGCCCGGCTTGTTGGCGTCATAGATGATCAGGGGATGCATGTTGCCGTCGCCCGCGTGAAACACGTTCGACACGGCAAGCCCGTATTGCCGCGACAGATCGCCGATGCCCGCCAGGACCGTGGGCAGGGCCGTCACCGGGATCGTGCCGTCCAAGCAGATATAGTCGCCCATGCTGCCCATCGCGCCAAAGGCCGATTTCCGGCCCTTCCAGATGCGGGCGGATTCGTCGTCGGACCGGCTCTCGCGGAACTCGACCGGGTCGAAGGTCATGGCGATGTCGCGGATCAGGGTCAGCTGTTCGTCGATCTCGGGGCCCGTGCCCTCGACCTCGACAATCAGCAGCGCCTCGCAGTCGGGATAGCCCGCGCCCGAAAATTCCTCGGTCGCCTTGATGCAGGGGGCGTCCATGAACTCGATCGCGACCGGGATGATACCCGCCCGGATGATCGCGGCGACGCAGGCGCCCGCGGTCTCGGCTGCGGCAAAGCCGATCAGCGCGGGCCGCGCGCCTGCGGGTTTGGGCAGGATGCGCAGGGTCGCCTCGGTCACGATGCCCAACTGGCCCTCGGACCCGCAGACGACACCCAGAAGATCAAGCCCCGGCCCCTCGCCCATCGGACCGCCCAGATGCACGACCGAGCCGTCCATCAGCACGACCGTGACGCCCAGGAGGTTGTTGGTGGTGACCCCGTATTTCAGGCAATGCGCGCCGCCCGAATTCATCGCGATATTGCCGCCGATGGCGCAGGCCAATTGGCTGGACGGGTCGGGCGCATAGAAGAATCCCAGACCGTCCACCGCACCCGACACCGACAGGTTCGTGCGTCCCGCCTGGACCCGGATCAGCCGGTCGCCGGGGGCGATCTCCAGCACGTCGGTCATGCGCGACAGGCCGATGACGACCGCGTCTGCGGTGGGCATGGACCCGCCCGCAAGGCTTGTCCCCGCGCCGCGCGGCACGACCGGCACGCGCAGGTCGTGGCACAGGCGCAGCAGGCGCGACACTTCCTCGGTGCTGCGGGGCAGGACCACGGCCAGAGGCGCGCAGCGATAGGCCGACAGCGCATCGCATTCATAGGCCCGCGTTTCCGCAGGGTCGTCGATGACCGCGTCGGGCAGCGCCTGCCGCAACGCCTGGGTGATCGCCTGCCTGCGCGCCAGGATGGACGCGTCGGGTGGGGGCATCTGCATCATGGCCGGTTCTCCTCCCTGCCTGTCGTCCCGACGGTATGCCGCGTCACGGGGGGTTTCAAGGCGCGATGTCCGGCCCTAATGTCGCGTCATGAACCTGCTGGACCAGATTTCCGCCGCTCCGATGGCCCTGCGCGACATGGCCGCGCTGGCGTTCCTGTTCGTCGCCTGGCTGGGGATCGGCTGGTTCACCGAACGCCCGCCGGCGGGGCGGCCGTCGGTCTCGGTGCTGATGACGCGCTATCGCCGGGAATGGATGCGCCATTTCGTTGAGCGCGACCCGCGCATCTTCGACGGCAACATCCTGGCCAGCCTGCGCGAGGGGACGGCGTTCTTTGCCAGCGCCTGCATGATCGCCACGGGCGGTCTGCTGGCGCTGATCGGCAACGGCGAGCGGCTGCGCAGCGTCGCCAGCGGGCTGGAGCTGACGCCCACCGCCGGCACGGGGTGGGAACTGCGCCTGCTGGTGCCGATGTTCTTCGTGGTGAACGCGTTTCTGAAGTTCGTCTGGGCGCACCGGCTGTTCGGCTATTGCGCGGTGATGATGGCGGCGGTCCCGAACCGCGCCGACCACCCCGAGACGATGGACCGCGCCATGCAGGCGGCCGATCTAAACATCACCGCCGCCCGCAGCTTCAACGCCGGGCTGCGCAGCGTCTATTTCGCGCTTGGCGCGCTTGGCTGGCTGACCGGCGCTTGGACGCTGATGCTGGGCACGGCGATCGTGCTGTGGGTCACGTGGCGGCGCGAATTCGCGTCCACCTCGCGCCAGGTCATCCTGCGGTCGCTGCCGCCCCCGATGCTGTCCGCCGGGCTTTCCGGTCCTGTCGGACAGCGATCGTCAGCACCACCGCCCCCGCGGCCGTAAGCGCCACGCCCACCAGCCCCGGCGCTCGCCACCCCCATCCGGCCGCCAGCGCCAGCCCGGCCAGGAAGGGTCCAAGCGCGTTGGCCGCGTTGAAGGCCGCGTGATTCATCGCCGCCGCCATGTTCTGGGCCGACCCCGCCACATCCATCAGCCGCGTCTGCAGCGGAATGACCAACCCCGCACCGGCGGCGATCAGGAAGGACGACAGCACCATCAGCGGCCAGCTGCCCACGACCAAGGCTGCGAACCCCTGGGTCGCGGCCATCGCGGCCAGGCTGGCGAATGCCGCACGGTCGATGCCCAGGATCTCGGTCAGGCGGCCGGCGCCCCAGGTGCCCAGGGTACCGCCCACGCCAAAGGCCGCCAGCGTCAGCGGGATCACGTATCCCGGCGCGTCGGTGGTGGCCAGGATCGCCGCCGTCAGGAAGGCATAGACCGCGAACAGCCCGCCAAACCCGATGGCCCCCACGGCCAGCACCCACAGGACGCGCGGGTTGCGCAGCGCCGCCAGTTCGTCCCACGGGCGGGCGTCGGGATTGCCGCCGACGCGGGGCGCCACGCGCAGGATCAGCCAGGCCGACAGCAGCGCGATCACGCCGGGCAGCGCAAAGCCCCACCGCCAGCCGATGCTTTGCCCCATCCAGCCCGCCAGCGGCACGCCGACGATGTTGGCGATGGTCAGCCCCAGCAGCACCCGTGCCGCGCCCCGGGCCCGCTGTCCCACGGGCAGCGCGTCCGCCGCGTAAAGCATCGCGACGCCCAGAAAGCCGCCATGCGGCAGGCCGGCCAGGAACCGCACCCCGACCAGCGTCGCCAGCCCCGGCATGAAGGCCGCCAGCAGGTTCACGACGCCGTAAAAGGCCATCAGCGCCGCCAGATAGCGCCTGCGCGGCAGCCGCGCGCCCAGCATCGCGGTGACCGGCGCGCCGACCACGACGCCAAGGGCATAGGCGCTGATGACGTGCCCGGCCTGCGGCTCGGTCAGGGCCAGGTCGGCGGCGAAATAGGGCAGCAGGCCCATGGCCGCGAATTCGGACGTGCCGATGGCGAACGCGCCAAGCGCCAGCGCCAGGATCGCGGCGCGAAAATCAGGGTTAGAGGTCATGCGAAGTTCCTGGGACGGGGGTGTTAGCCCTCACACCAGCTTGGGCCGGTTTTGGCAAGCCCTGCGGGGACAGGTCAGCCTTGCATCATGTGCAAGGCATCACAGCAACCCGCGCTGGACCGCGACCCAGATCGCCAGCGCGGCCACCACCATCACCCCGAACGCGACCGAGGCGCCAAAGCTGACCGCCCTGCCCTGCCAGCGGGTGATCTCGCCCAAGGGGCGCAGATGCGCGGCCAGCGCCGCGTGATCGCGCGCCAGACGCTCGGCGGGCAGCTGCCGCGCAACCTTGGGCTGGGACGACAGGCGGTCGGCCTCGGCCAGGCGGGCCGCACGACGGCGCAGGCGCGCCGGCAGCGCCCCCCCGCGGCGGTTCAGCATCACCGAAAGCGGCGGCCGTTCGCCGCGCCGTGCGCCGCCGAACCGGGACGCGATCAGGACCGCGATCTCGTCGGCCATGACGGGAATGTCTTCGAAGCTGTGACCCTTGCGCATCATCGGGTCAGGATAGACGGGATGGCAGCCGCGCGCCAGACGCCGTAAGCTGCCCGAATGAAGCTGAATCACACCGCCGCGGGCCCCGAGGGCGCCCTTCCCGTCCTGCTGGTGCACGGACTGTACGGCCAGGGCCGCAACCTGGGCGCGCAGGCCCGCAGGCTGGCGCAGACGCGCCGCGTGGTCACCGTCGACCTGCGCAACCATGGCGACAGCCCCCAGGACATGGATGCCGACTATGCCGCGCTGGCGGGCGATCTGGCCCGACTGATCGGCGATCTGGGCGGGCGGGTCGATCTGGTCGGCCATTCGATGGGCGGCAAGGCGGCGATGGTGCTGGCGCTGACGCAGCCCGACCTGGTGCGGCGGCTGGTGATCATGGACATCGCGCCCATCGCCTATGACCATGACCAGACCCGCTATATCGACGCGATGGAGGCGCTGGATCTGTCCTCGATCACCCGTCGCAGCCAAGCCGATGCGGCGATGGCCGCGGACGTGCCCGAACCGGGCGTGCGCGCGTTCCTGCTGCAGAACCTGGACTTCAAGGCCACGCCGCCCGCGTGGAAGCTGAACCTGCCCGCGCTGCGCGCGGCAATGCCGCAGATCGTGGGCTGGCCCGACGACCTGCCGCAAGGCAGCTTTCCCGGCAAGGTCATGGCCCTGCGCGGGGCCCGGTCCGATTATGTCGCCGATGCCGGAGAAGCCGCCCTGCGCGCCCATTTTCCGCAGGTGCGCATCGTCACGCTGAAGGATGCCGGGCACTGGCTGCATGCCGACGCGCCAGAGGCCGTGGCCGAAACGCTGGTCAGCTTTCTGGGCGACGGCCGCTAGCAGCGCAGATCGACCAGTGCGACGGCCGAATGGGGGCCGCCCTGCGGGGTCAGGCTGTTGTCGATGGGCCGGCATCCGGTGGCCTGGGCGGCCGCGCGCATCATAAGGTCGGGCATACGGCCGCGATCGGCGCGGCGCAGGCGGTCCAGCCTGATCACCTGCGCCTCGGTCCCGCGGGGATAGACGGCAAAGCGCATGCCATCGACCGTCACGTCCTGACGCGCGGCGACCAGGAAACCGGGCGACGGGGTGGTGCAGCCCGACAGGGCCAGCATCAGGGCAAGGGGGGCGGTCATGCGCATCATGCCCCGATCATCGCCCGGCAAGGTTAACGGCAGGTTAATCCTGCCGCTGCTCCTCCAGCCGGTCGGCCAGCGATTCGGCCCGGGCGGCCAGCTCGGCCATCGCCTCGCGCAGGTCAGAGGGAATCACCGGAACCTCGACGCGGGGCGGGTTCTGCTGCAGCCGATTGATGTGGCGTTCGGCCTTTTCGGCGCGATCCTCCAGCGTGGCGAAACGGTCGGCCAGCATCAGCCCGGCCAACAGCAGCAGGCGCGGCTCGGGGACGCGACCGGCCTGTTCCAGGATTTGGCGCGCCTCTCCGTCCAGGATGGCGGCGGCGCGTTGCAGCAGACGTTCCTCGCCATCGGCGGCGCCGACGCGGTATTCCTTGTGTCCGATGGTGAATTCGACCTCGGCCATGTCAGCGCTCCTCGTGGTTGGGCGGCAGATCCTCGGGCAGACCGCCCGCATCGCCCCCGGCCTCGTCCGGCACGGCGCCGTCCAGGATCGGCGGTTCGTCGGCCAGCAGGCGCTCCAGCTCTGCCATGATCTCGCTCATCTGCGCCATCTCGGCGGCGCGGGCGGCGCGCAGGGCGGACAGTTCGGCCTGCAGGGCGGCCATCTGTTCATCGGCCCCGATGCCGCCGGTCTCCTGCGCCTCCAGAAGGTCGCGGTTGGCGGTGATCAGTTCCTCGTTGGCGGCGGACAGGCCCGCGGCCTGTTCCGTCGCGGCGTCCAGACGGGCCTGCAGCTCGGCCAGGGCGCCGTCATCGGCGGCGGCGGACGGGGCTGGTGCCGCCGCTTCGGCCGGACGTGGGGGCACGTCAAGCATCTTGTCCATCCGGTCAAGCGCGGCGCGCAGCCTGCGTTCGCTGGCAGTGATGTCGCTCATGGCGCGGGTCCTTTGGTGGCGTCTGAAAGACGTTTTCGCATTGCGGGCCCGGTAAGACAAGAACGGGCGGGAAAACCCGCCCGTTCCTTTCAATTATCCAGGGGTCAGCGCAGCTCTCGATGCTCGGCCATCAGGCCCTTGACCAGGGCATAGCACGCGCCCAGCAGCACGATGGCGAAGGGAAAGCCCGTCGACACCGCCATCGCCTGCAACGCGACCAGGCCGCCGCCCACCAGCAGGGCGATGGCGACCGCCCCTTCGATGGCGACCCAGAAGATGCGCTGCGGGACGGGGGCGTTGATCTTGCCGCCCGCCGCGATCGTGTCGATGACCAGCGATCCGCTGTCCGACGAGGTCACGAAAAACACGATCACCAGCACGATCCCCACCAGCGAGGTGATGGAGGCCAAGGGCAGCTGCCCCAGCATGGTGAACAGCTCCAGTTCCAGCGGCGCATCCAGGATGCCCGAGAAACCGCTGACGGTCAGGTCGATGGCCGTGCCGCCAAGCGCCGTCATCCACAGGATCGAGATCAGCGAAGGGACGATCAGCACCGCGATCAGGAACTGCCGCACGGTGCGGCCGCGGCTGACGCGGGCGATGAACATGCCGACAAAGGGCGACCAGCTGATCCACCATGCCCAATAGAACGCGGTCCAGCCGTGGCGGAAGTTGTCGTCCGTGCGGCCGAAGGGATTCGACAGCGGGATCAGTTCGGCACCATAGGCGCCCAGGTTGCTGAAGAAGCCGCCCAGGATGGCCATGGTCGGCCCCACCGCGATGACGAAGATCAGCAGCACGATGGCCAGGATCATGTTCAGCTCGGACAGGCGCTTGACGCCCTTTTCCACGCCGAGGACGACCGAGGCCCCGGCGACGAAGGTGATGCCGACGATCAGCAGGATCTTGTTCAGGCCGGTGTTCTGGAACCCGAACAGATAGGCCAGCCCGGCCATCGCCTGTTCCGCGCCCAGACCCAGCGAGGTCGCAAGGCCGAAGATCGTGGCCAGCACCGCCAGGATGTCGATGACGTGGCCCGGCCAGCCCCAGATCCGTTCGCCGAAGATCGGATAGAAGACCGAGCGCAGCGTCAGCGGCAGCCCCTTGTTATAGGCGAACAGGCCCAGTGCCAGCGCCACCACCGCATAGATCGCCCAGGGGTGCAGACCCCAGTGGAAGATCGTCGCGGCCATGCCGATGCGGCGCGCGGCATCGGGGTCGTCGACGGCGCCGCCCAGCGGGGCCCAGTCGGTGCGCACGCCCCCCTCGGTCACCGGACCGCCCAGCGCGGCCTCGAAATGGCCCAGCGGTTCGCTGACCCCATAGAACATCAGGCCGATGCCCATGCCCGCCGCAAACAGCATCGCGAACCAGCCGGTCAGGCTGAAATCGGGCGTGGCTTCGGGTCCGCCAAGACGGATCCGGCCAAGCGGCGACACGATCAGCGCCAGGCACAACAGCACGAAGACGTTGCCGGCCAGCATGAAGAACCAGTCCAGGTTCGATGTCAGCCCGTCGCGGATGCCCCCGAACAGGGGTTCCAGCTGGCCGGGAAACATCAGGGTGGCGACGGTGAACAGCACCACCGCCGCGGCAGAGATGCCGAAGACCGGGTTGTGGATGTCGAAGGGCACCTTGCCCTGATGCTCGATGTTGTCCTGACCGATGGTATAGTCAGTCTCGATGATCTCTGTCGGGCCTTCGGGCTCGGGCAGCGGCTCGATGCCGTCATCGGGGGCGGGGGCGGGCTCTGCCTTGGGCGGCGGGGCCTTGGGGGCATGGGGCGGGTAACGGCCGCTCAGGGCGTCCTGTTCGCGCGTCCGGTCGCGGGGGGTGCCCGGCGTTCCCGGACCTTTCGGTGGTGTTTGTGACATCTGTCCCTTTCAGATTTGGTCTCGAACGGGTGGCAGGTCCTTGGACCCTTGGCGGAAATCCGCCGCGGAGGCTCACTCCTTCTCACATTTCGGTCAGAAAGGCCACTGCCGGACATTTGGTTCCCACCGGCCCGCCCGGCCCGACCGTTGACTTTGCCGGCGACCGTGACCAAGCATTCGCGTTTTGCGCCGTGGCGAGGACCCGATGGGAAAAGTGAACCGCAGCTTTGTCGTGATCGGGCTTGGCGCCTTCGGCAGCGTCGTGGCCGCCGAACTGGCGCGGTTCGGCAACCAGGTCATGGGCATCGACAAGGACCCGCGGCGGGTGGCGGCGCTGGCAGAACAGCTGCCCGCGTCGCTGATCCTGGACGCCACCGACGAAGGCGCGCTGCGCGAGGCGGGCGTCGACCGCTATGACGTGGGGCTGGTGTCGATCGGCAACAACCTGGAAAGCAACGTGATCGCCGCGATGAACCTGCGGCTGGTCGGCGTGGGCACGGTCTGGGCCAAGGCCGACAACCGCACCCATCACCGCATCCTGTCCAAGATCGGCGCAGACCGCGTCGTCATGCCGGGGCTGGAGATGGGCCGCCACACCGCGCAGATGCTGAACAACCCGGCGGTCCAGGACTATGTCAGCCTGGGCAACGGCTATTCGGTGGTGAACCTGATGATCCCGCACCGCCTGTCGGGCCGCACCCTGTCGCAGCTGAACCCCGGCCCGGGGATCGAGATCCTGGGCATGATGCGCGGCACCGAATATCGCGACATCCGCGGAGAGGACCCGGTCCTGCAGGCCAACGACCGCCTGCTGCTGCTGGGCAAGCGGGTCGACCTGACCGGTTTCGGCGACCGGCTGTGAAGCGGCCCCGCCCCTCGGCGCTGCGGCGCTGGCTAGCGCGCACGCCGCCGCCGGCCGTGCTGGCGGTGGGGTACCTGACCCTGATCGCGGTGGGCGGCCTGCTGCTGATGCTGCCGCCGATGACGCACACGCCGATCACGCTGTCGGATGCGCTGTTCACCTCGACCTCGGCGGTGACGGTGACGGGGCTGAACGTAGTCGACACAGAACTGGTCTATGCGTTCTGGGGACAGCTGGTCATCGCGGTGCTGATCCAGCTGGGCGGGCTGGGCCTGATGACCTTCGCGGTGCTGATCTGGTCGGCCCTGGGCCGCCCCCTGGGCATCACCCAGGGCACCTATCTGCGCGAGGATCTGAACCAGACCTCGTACGGCAAGCTGACGCGGCTGGTCTGGACCATCCTGCGTATCGTCGTCATGGCCGAGGTCGCGGGCGCGATGCTGCTGTGCCTGTCCTTCATGCCCCATCACGGGCTGGGCCCGGGGCTGTGGCATGCGATCTTCCATTCCGTCTCGGCGTTCAACAACGCGGGCTTCTCGACCTTCTCTCCGGGGCTGACGGGATACGCGCTGGACCCGGTGGTCAACGTGGTGATCCCGGTCCTGTTCATCGCGGGCGGCATCGGCTACGTCGTCATCGCCGACCTGTACCAGCGCGCGTTCTGGCGCGGCTGGTCGCTGCACACGCGGATGATGATGGTCGGCACCGCCATCCTAATCGTAGGCGGCGTCGCCATGACCGCGATCCTGGAATGGGACAACCCCAACACGCTGGCACAGTATCACAGCATCACCGCCCGCCTGACCGTCGCGTGGTTCCAGGGCGTGACCACCCGCACCGCGGGGTTCAATTCGACCGACATCGCGGGGTTGGAGGATTCCACCTCGTTCATGTACATGATTCTGATGATCATCGGTGCCGGCCCCACGTCGACGGGCGGCGGGCTCAAGGTGACGACCGTCTTCGTGATGCTGCTGGCGACCTGGGCGTTCCTGCGCCGCCGGACCGAGGTGACGGGGTTCGGCAGGTCCATCCCCCTTGGCGACGTGCTCAAGGCGATGGCGCTGATGGCGATGGCCTCGGCCGTCATCGTCACCGCGATCTTTCTGCTGCTGATCAGCGAGGGCGGCGATTTCGTCGACATCGCGTTCGAGGTTTCGTCGGCCTTCGGCACGGTCGGCCTGTCGCGGGCCTATACGCCTGAACTATCCGAATTCGGGCGCGCGGTCATCATGGTGGTGATGTTCCTGGGCCGGGTCGGGCCGCTGACCCTGGGGTTCTTCCTGGCCACGCGGATGGTGCCGCGGGTGCGATATCCCGCGGGCCAAGTGCACCTTGGCTGATGCGCCCGCCGCCCCTATAAGGCGCCCTGACAGGAAGGACATCCCATGCGCCAGGCGACCATCACCCGCAAGACCTCGGAAACCTCGATCGAGGTGACGCTGAACCTCGACGGCACCGGGGTCTATGACAACCGGACCGGCGTGGGCTTCTTCGATCACATGCTGGACCAGCTGTCGCGCCACTCGCTGATCGACATGACCATCCGCGCGGAGGGCGACCTGCATATCGACGACCACCACACGGTCGAGGATACCGGCATTGCCATCGGCCAGGCCCTGGTCGCGGCACTGGGCGACAAGAAGGGCATCCGCCGTTACGGCAGCTTCCTGCTGGCCATGGACGATTCGCTGGTCCGCGCGGCGCTGGACCTGTCGGCGCGGCCCTATCTGGTCTGGAACGTCGATTTTCCGTCGGAGAAGATCGGCACGTTCGACACCGAACTGGTGCGCGAGTTCTTCCAGGCGCTGTCCACGCATGGCGGCATCACGCTGCATGTGGACCGCCTGCACGGGTTGAACAGCCACCATATCGCCGAGGCCGCCTTCAAGGCCGTGGCCCGCGCGCTGCGCGAGGCGGTCGAGCCCGATCCGCGCATGGCGGGCGTGCTGCCCTCGACCAAGGGGGCGCTGTGATGCGGGTCGCGCTGGTCGATTACGACAGCGGCAACCTGCATTCGGCCGAAAAGGCGTTCCAGCTGATGGGCCGCGACGCGGGCGCCGAGGTCGTCGTGACCTCCGACCCCGAAGTCGCCGCCCGCGCCGACCGCATCGTGCTGCCCGGCGACGGGGCCTTTCCCGCCTGCCGCACCGCCCTTGGCGAGGTGGACGGCATGGCCGAGGCGATCCAGGACGCGGTGATCACCCGCGGCGTGCCCTTCATGGGCATCTGCGTCGGCATGCAGATGCTGGCCACCACGGGCCATGAATACCGCGAGACGCCCGGCCTGGACTGGATCGGCGGAGAGATCCGCGCCATCGCCGCCCCCGGCCTCAAGGTGCCGCATATGGGCTGGAACGATCTGGTCATCGACCGCCCCCACCCCGTGCTGGAGGGGATCGCGACCGGCGATCACGCCTATTTCGTCCACAGCTGGCAGTTCCAGGTAACGGACCCCGCCCATCTGTTGGCCCATGTCGATTACGGCGGGGCGGTGACGGCGGTGGTCGGGCGCGACAATATCGTCGGCACCCAGTTCCACCCCGAGAAGTCCCAGGCCGTGGGCCTGCGCCTGATCGCCAACTTCCTGCGCTGGAACCCCTGAGGGGTCACTGGACCTCGGGCGCCGTTTGCGGTCATGTGCCGCAAACGGACAGGAGAGAGTGATGGATGATCTGGAACGCCGCATCGCCGTGGCCCGGGGCGATCAGCCCGCCGACCTGATCCTGCGCGGCGGCCGGGTCTTCGATCTGATCACCGGCACGATGATGGCGGGCGACGTGGCGATCTGCGGCGACCGCATCGCAGGCATCGGCGATTACGCCGCCGACCGCGTGATCGACGTCACCGGGCTGATCCTGGTGCCGGGCTTCATCGACACGCATCTGCATGTCGAAAGCAGCCTGGTCACGCCCTTCGAGTTCGACCGCTGCGTGACGCCCCGCGGCGTCACCACGGCCATCTGCGACCCGCACGAGATCGCCAATGTCATCGGCCTGGACGGAATCCGGTATTTCCAGGCGGCCTCCGAGCATCTGCTGATGGACCTGCGGGTGCAGCTGTCCTCCTGCGTGCCGTCCACCGAGATGGAGACATCCGGCGCGCGGATCGAGGCGGGGGATCTGGCGCAGGTCATGGGCCACCCCTCGGCCATCGGGTTGGCCGAATTCATGAACTATCCCGGCGTGATCCACCGCGATCCGGGCGCGATGGCCAAGCTGCGCCTGTTCGCGGGCGGCCATATCGACGGGCATTGCCCGCAACTGACGGGTCTGGACCTGAACGCCTATGTCGCCGCCGGCATCCGCACCGAGCATGAGGCCACGACCGCCGAGGAGGCGCTGGAAAAGCTGCGCAAGGGGATGCGCGTCCTGATCCGCGAAGGCTCGGTCAGCAAGGACCTGGACGCGCTGCAGCCGATCCTGACCGAGGCGACCAGCGCCTATCTGTGCCTGTGCACCGACGACCGCAATCCGCTGGACATCGGAGAGCATGGGCATCTGGACTACATGATCCGCCGGCTGATCGCGCTTGGCACATCGCCGCTGGCGGCCTATCGCGCGGCGTCGCTGTCGGCGGCCGAGGCCTTTGGGCTGAGGGATCGCGGACTGATCGCGCCGGGCCTGCGCGCCGATATCGTGGCCATCGACAGCCTGGAGGGGTGCCACGCGCAGCTGGTCCTGACCGGCGGGCGGATCGTCGATGCCGCGGCCTTCGCCGCGCGCGGGACGGTGGCGCCGGTGGGCCGCGCCTCGGTCAAGGCGCCCAAGGTGACGCCGCAGGATTTCCGCTGCACCGGCAACCGCACGGAAACCCCGGTGATCGGCATCCTGGAAGGCAAGATCATCACCGAACACCTGACCCATGACATCCCGCCGCAGGACGGCGACAAGTGCCCCGATCCCGCGCGCGATCTGTCCCGCATCGCGGTGATCGAGCGGCATGGGCGCAACGGCAACATCGCCACGGGCTTCGTGCAGGGGTTCGGGCTGGCGCGCGGGGCCATCGCATCGACGCTGTGCCATGATCATCACAACATCGCCGTGGTGGGCGTCGATTACGCCGACATGGCGCTGGCGGCCAACCGGCTGACCGATCTGGAGGGGGGCTTCGTCGTGGCCTGCGACGGCCGCATCCTGGCCGAACTGCCCCTGCCGGTCGCCGGGCTGATGGGCCTTGAGCCGTTCGAGACCGTACGCGACACGCTGATCGCGCTGCGCGAGGCGGCCCGGACCCTGGGCACGACCCTGGAGGAGCCGTTCCTGCAGCTGGCCTTCCTTGCCCTGCCGGTCATTCCCGCACTGAAGATCACCGATCGCGGCATGGTCGATGTCGCGAAATTCGAGATCATCGCCCCCTGACCCCGCCGGCATAGGCGCGGGACGGGCACCAGGCCCGTCAGTCGCCCCGGACGCGCAACACCTCGGCCACGGCGCGCGCCACGGCATCGTCGATGCTCAGCGTGCTGGTGTCCAGCACGACCGCATCCTCGGCCGGGCGCAGCGGCGCCGTCGCCCTCTGGCTGTCGCGCAGATCGCGTTCGCGCAGTTGGGCCAGCATCTCCTGGGGGTCGGCGCCCAATTCCGCTGCGCGACGCGCCGCCCGCACCTCATCCGAGGCGACCACGTACAGCTTGACCGCCGCATCGGGACAGATGACCGTGCCGATGTCGCGCCCGTCCAGCACGGCGCCGGGGTCCTGCGCGGCAAAGCGGTGCTGGAACGCGACCAGGGCCTCGCGCACGTCGGGAATGGCCGCGATGCGGCTGGCGGCCTGACCCGCCTCGGCGCTGCGAAGGTCCGGGCGGGCCAGATCCTCCGCGTTCAGCGAATGGGCCGCCGCGACCGGATCGCCCCCCTTGGCGCCGGTCGCCCGGTACAGCAGACCCGTGTCCAGGTGGTGAAATCCGAACCGGTCGGCCAGCGCGCGGGCGATGGTGCCCTTGCCCGATGCGGCCGGTCCGTCGATGGCGATGATGAAGGGCATGGCAGGCGATCTGTCGGTTGGCGTTGAGAACGGAATGTCCCGCACCCTTCGCATGCCCGGGGCCACGCGTCCAGCACCCCCGCCCCCGGACCGCCACGCGCAATATTCAGATCACCGGCCATCGCGATATTTTCACGACATTACCCCTTGGCAATCTCTGCGCTGCGCCGTCCTATGGGACTTTAAGAACGCATTGAGTTTTAGACATAGATGTTATCAGGTTTTATCGAACGTCTTCTGGACGCCCCGACCATTGCCGACATCCGCTCCGTATTTCTGGAAGCGGTCGGCCAGCTTGGCTACGATCACGCCCTTTATGCCGCGCGTTTCATGCTGACGGTGCCCAGGGCGCTGTTGCGCGACAACCCCGTGGTCTTCAGCAACCTGCCCCCCGACCTGATCGAACAGGCCCAGCGGCTGCGCGACCTGGATCAGGACCCCTGGGTCGAATGGGTGCGCGACAATGACGGCGACATCGCGTCCGACGCGTTGCAGGACCAATTCGGCCTGTCGCGGTCCTTCGGGCTGGCGGCGGAACACGGGCTGGGCCATGCCCGCATCATCAGCCTGCGCGACAAGGTCCTTCACAGCGTGGGCGCGGTGGTGGTGATGCCGCGGCGGGGTGCCGATGCACAGGACCTGCAGGCGTCCTGGGCGCGGTCGGGCCGCGAGGTCCGGGTGCTGTCCTGGGTGATGCACATGCGCATCGCGACGATGCAGCGCAACCTGCCCAAGGCCACCCTGACCCCGCGCCAACGCGAGGTCCTGGGCTGGCGCTCGGCCGGCAAGACCGTCGGAGAGATCGCGGTGATCCTGGGCATCACCGCCGCCACCGTGGAAAAGCACATGCGCCTGGCCCGCGAGGCCCTGGGGGTCGAGACGACGCCCCAGGCCGTGCTCAAGGCCCATGTGACGCATCAGCTGTTCCAGCCTGCCGCCGCCTCGCTGAGGCTGGGGGGCCAGGGGTAGGGTTTTCCACCGTTTCGCCCGCCCCCGAAACCGCGTCACATCGCGACGTTCCGTGAGTGGTGACACGCAAGTGTCAGGAACAGGCGGCGTGCGGCAAGGTTGCCTTGGCCGGGCGCCGCCACCAAGGTCCGGAACGCGAAATGCCGGCCCAGGGGGCCGGCATTCGTGTCGTTCGATCAAGAAGGGATCACGCACCGCTGAGGGTCTTGGCGACCTCGGCTGCGAAATCCTCTTCCTTCTTCTCGATGCCTTCGCCGACCATCACGCGGGCATAGCCGGTGATCTGGACGCCGGCCTCGGCCGCGGCCTGCTCGACCGTCAGGTCGGGGTTCATCACGAAAGCCTGACCCAGCAGCGTGTTCTCGGCCACGAACTTCTTCATCCGGCCCGGGATGATGTTGTTCTGGATGACGGCCTCGGGCTTCGGCTTGGCCGAAGAGGCGTTCTCTTCCAGAGCCTTGGCGGTCTGGACCTGCAGTTCGCGCTCCAGCGCGGCGGGATCCATGGTCGCTTCCGACAGCGAAACGGGGTTCGTCGCCGCGATGTGCATCGCGAACTGCTTGCCCACGGTCTGCGCCTTGTCCGCCGGACCCGACAGCGCGACCAGCACGCCGATCTTGCCCAGGCCGTCGGCGGCCGCGTTGTGCACGTAGGACACGACGGTCTCGCCTTCCAGCACCTGCACGCGGCGCAGGGTCAGGTTCTCGCCGATGCGGGCGATGGCGCCGGTCACGACGTCCGAGACGGGCTTGCCGTCCAGATCGGCGGCCTTCAGGGCCTCGATCTCGCCCGCGCCGTTCAGCGCGACGCCGGTGATGTCACGGACCAGCTGCTGGAAATCGGCGTTCTTGGCGACGAAGTCGGTCTCCGAGTTGATCTCGACGGCGACGCCGCGGCCACCCGAGACCTGCACGCCCACCAGACCTTCGGCGGCGACGCGATCGGCCTTCTTGGCGGCTTTCGCCAGACCCTTGGTGCGCAGCCAGTCGATGGCCGCTTCCATGTTGCCGTCGTTCTCGGTCAGGGCCTTCTTGGCGTCCATCATGCCTGCGCCGGTGGTCTCGCGCAGTTCCTTCACCATCGCTGCGGTGATTGCCATATCCGTCTCCTATCTGTTCAACGCGTCAGGCGGGGCATATCCCCGCCTGACGACAATCCGATGAATGGGTGGTTCCGGGGCGGATCAGGCCTCGGCTGCGGCCTCTTCGGTCGCCGGCTCGTCCAGCAGCTCTTCCGGCGCTTCGGCCAGCGAACCCAGGTCGACGCCCGACGCACCCATGTGCGCGGTCATGCCGTCCAGGGCCGCACGGCTGACCAGGTCGCAGTACAGCGCGATGGCGCGGGCCGCGTCGTCGTTGCCCGGGATGATGTAGTCGATGCCGTCGGGCGAGCAGTTGGTGTCGACCACGGCCACGACCGGGATGCCCAGCTTCTTGGCTTCCAGGATGGCCAGGTCTTCCTTGTTCACGTCGATGACGAACAGCAGGTCGGGAAGGCCGCCCATGTCGCGGATGCCGCCCAGCGAGGCTTGCAGTTTGGTCTGCTCGCGCTCCAGCTGCAGGCGCTCTTTCTTGGTCAGGCCCTCGGCGCCGCCGGCCATCGTCTCGTCGATCGCCTTCAGGCGGTTGATCGACTGGCTGACGGTCTTCCAGTTGGTCAGCGTACCGCCCAGCCAACGGTGGTTCATGTAGAACTGTGCCGACTTTTCAGCCGCTTCAGCGATGGACCGCTGTGCCTGGCGCTTGGTGCCGACGAACAGCACGCGGCCGCCCTTGGCGACGGTGTCGCGCACGACCTGCAGGGCCGCGTCCAGCATCGGCACGGTCTGCGTCAGGTCCAGGATGTGGATGCCATTGCGATCGCCATAGATGAACTCGCCCATGCGGGGGTTCCAGCGTTGGGTCTGGTGACCGTAGTGGACGCCAGCTTCAAGAAGCTGACGCAGCGAGAATTCGGGAAGCGCCATGAGGAGTTCCTTTCCGGTTTGCGCCTTGGCAGGGGGTCTCAGGGCGGATGCCCCAACCGGTGGACCGTTGCGGATATGTCCCGCAAGGCCCTCCCCTGCCTGTGAAGTAGGCGCGCGATAGCCCCTGTACGAGCGAAACGCAAGCGGATTCGCTGTGGCATTCCTGCAGATAGCGGTAACATCGGCATGGCGGCACCCTTGCATCGGGCGGGGCTTGGGTTCAGGTTCGCAGCAGTTCCATTCATAAGCGATAGGCCCGCCATGACCCCCCAAGATCAGTCCCGGCAGACGAAAGCCCTGTGCCAGCTGGCGCCGGTGATCCCGGTCATCGTCATCAAGGACGTGGCCCATGCCGAGGGGCTGGCCCGTGCGCTGGTCGCGGGCGGGTTGCCGGTGCTGGAGGTGACGCTGCGCTCGGACGCCGCGCTTGACGCGATCCGCGCCATGAGCGGCGTCGCGGGCGGCCATGTCGGCGCGGGCACCGTGCTGACCCCGGACGACGCCAAGCGCGCCAAGGACGCGGGCGCCAGCTTCGCGGTCTCTCCGGGCCTGACCGATCGGCTGATCGCCGCCTGCGAGGATCTGGCCCTGCCGCTGCTGCCCGGCGCCGTCACCGCCTCCGAAGTGATGCGGGCCGCCGATGCGGGCTTCGACATGCTCAAGTTCTTCCCGGCCGAGGCCGTGGGCGGCGCCCCCGCACTGAAATCGCTGGCAGGCCCCCTGCCCCGCATCAGCTTCTGCCCCACGGGCGGCGTGACACCCCAGAACGCCGGCAGCTATCTGTCGCTGCCCAACGTGATCTGCGTCGGCGGCAGCTGGATCGTGACCGATGCCGACATGGCCGCCGGCAACTGGCAGGCGATCGAGGATCGCGCCCGCACCGCCGCCGCCCTTCGCGGCTGACCATGGACCTGGCGCGCGCCCGCAGGAACGTCGCGGTCCTCGTGCTGGCACAGGCGATCCTGGGCGCGCAGATGTCGGTCATCTTCATCGTGGGGGGGCTTGCGGGACAGATCCTGTCGCCGCATCCCTGCCTGGTGACGCTGCCGCTGTCGATGATCATCCTGGGCTCGACCCTGTCGGCACGGCCGCTGGCGCGCTTCATGCAGGCGCGCGGGCGGCAGGCGGGGTTCCTGCTGGCCGTGGCGGCGGGGGCCTTGGGCGCGGCGATCGCGGCGGCGGGGCTGTGGCTGGGCTCGTTCGCGCTGTTCATGGTCGGGTCGGGGCTGACCGGCATCTACATGTCGGCGCAGGGCTTCTATCGGTTTGCCGCCACCGACACCGCGCCCGAGGATTACGCCCCAAAGGCCATCAGTCTGGTCATGGCCGGGGGCTTGGCCGCCGCCATCATCGGCCCCGCGCTGGTGCGCATGACCAGCGACCTGACCGCCGTGCCGTTCCTGGCGACCTATCTGGCGGTGATCGGCCTGAACCTGGCAGGACCGCTGCTGTTCGCCTTTCTGGACATCCCCAAGCCGCCCGCGCCGGTGGCGGGCGCATCCACGGGGCGCCCGATGGGGCAGATCCTGCGCACCCCCGCCATCGCCGTGGCCATGGTCTGCGGCATGGTCTCCTATGCGCTGATGAACCTGGTGATGACATCGACGCCGCTGGCGGTGGTGGGCTGCGGCTATGACACGGCGGATGCCGCCAATATCGTCAGCGCGCATGTGCTGGCCATGTTCGCGCCCAGCTTCGTCACCGGCCACCTGATCGCACGCTTCGGACCGGAGCGGATCGTCGGGTTGGGCTTGGCGATCCTGGCCGCCGCTGGCGCTGTCGCCCTGTCCGGGGTGGAACTGGAGCAGTTCTTCATCGCTCTGATCCTGCTGGGGATCGGCTGGAATTTCGGCTATATCGGCGCCACCACCATGCTGACCCGCGCCCATGCCCCCGAGGAACGCGGCCGCGTTCAGGGCATGAACGATTTCGTGGTCTTCGGCGGTGTGTTCCTGGCGTCGCTGTCGTCGGGCGGGCTGATGAACTGTTCGGGCGGGTCCATCGTCGCGGGCTGGAACGCGGTGAACCTGGCGATGCTGCCGTTCCTGGCGCTGGCGGGCGGGGCGCTGATTTGGCTGGTCATGCGCCCGCGCCCCGCCTGAGGTCAGATCAGGGTCTTCTGTTCCGGCGGCGCGGGCTTGCGACGTTTGGGCTTCTCGGGGGCCGCGTCGGGGCGCACGGCCACGCGGCGGTCGCCCGCGAATTGCAGCTCCATCCGCGGGGTCCGGGCGGCGACCTCGGGCGTGGTGATCACCCCGCCCTCCGGCTCGCGCAGGATCACGAAGCCGCGCCGCAGCGTCTGTTCGTGCCCCAGGGACAGCCGCATCCGGTCCAGCCGGACCAGCGCATCCTGCCGCTGACGGCGGATGCGGGCTATCGCCGCAACCAGCCGCCGGTCCAGATCGGCCAGACGCGCGCCCTGCTGCGCCGTCACGCGCCGCGTATCGGCCAGGACCCGCACCAACGAATTGTCCAGGCGCTGGCGCAGCTGCGCCAGACGGTCGCGCGGACGCTCCAGCCGCCGGGCGCGCGCGCCCTCCAGCCGCATCAGCGCGCGGTCCATTCCGGCGCGCTTGCCTTGGGTGAACTGGCGCAGCATCGCCGCGGGCATGGGCCGCGAGGCCAGCTGCTGCCGTCGCGCCCGCGCCAGCTGCCGCAGCGCTGGCTCCAGCCGCCCGCCCCAGAGATCCAGCCGCTGCCGCGCGCCTTCGGTCAGGGCGCCGGGACGCCCCAGGGCGCGGGCCAGATCGCGCAGGCGCTGACGTGGGCGTTGGATCGCCTGCGCATTGCTGCGCGCCATCCGCGCCCCGGTCTCGGCCAGGCGCGCGGCCAGGTCGGCGCGGACTGGCACCGCCATCTCGGCCGCGGCCGTCGGCGTCGGCGCGCGCCGGTCCGAGGCGAAGTCGATCAGCGTCGTGTCCGTCTCATGCCCCACGGCCGAGATCAGGGGGATGGCGCTTTCCGCCGCCGCCCGCACGACCGATTCTTCGTTGAAGCCCCACAGATCCTCCAGCGACCCGCCGCCGCGCGCCACGATGATCAGGTCCGGCCGGGGGATCGGCCCGCCCGGCGACAGCGCGTTGAAGCCCCGGATCGCGGCCGTCACCTGCGGCGCGCAACCCTCGCCCTGCACGGCCACCGGCCAGATGATCACGCGGGTCGGAAAACGGTCGCGCAGCCGGTGCAGGATGTCGCGGATCACCGCACCGGACGGCGAGGTCACCACCCCGATAACCCGCGGCAGGAACGGCAGCGCGCGCTTGCGGTCCTGATGGAACAACCCCTCGGCCGCCAGGGCCTTGCGACGCTTCTCCAGCGTGGCCATCAGCGCGCCCGCACCGGCGGGCTCGATCTGATCGACGATCATCTGGTATTTCGACTGGCCCGGAAAGGTCGTCAGGCGGCCGGTGGCGATGACCTCCATCCCCTCCTCGGGGCGCTGGATCAGGCGGGCGGCCTGCCCCTTCCAGGTGACGGCGGCCAGCACGGCGCGGTCGTCCTTCAGGTCGAAATAGAGATGCCCCGATCCGGGACGGGACACGCGCCCGACCTCGGCCCGGACGCGGACGCGGCCGAACTGGTCCTCGATGCTGCGTTTGACCGCGCCGGACAGTTCGGACACGGTGAATTCATGCGCGTTGCTGCCCGGTTCCGGGGCATCGTCCATGTCGTCGTCCAGCAGGTCCATGCGTCTTGTTCCCTTGTCCG
Organism: Paracoccus haeundaensis; assembly: GCF_006239215.1. NCBI lineage: Bacteria > Pseudomonadati > Pseudomonadota > Alphaproteobacteria > Rhodobacterales > Paracoccaceae > Paracoccus > Paracoccus haeundaensis. The sequence goes on along the minus strand of NZ_VDDC01000020.1, from coordinate 82,198 downwards.
GGCCAGACTAGAACGCCGCAAGGTCAAGCGAAAGGGCGGCAGATGAATATCCTGATCCTGGGGGGCGGCGGGCGCGAACATGCGCTGGCCTGGGCGATCCGGCAGAATCCGAAATGCGACCGCCTGATCGTGGCACCCGGCAATGCGGGCATCGCGGGCGTGGCCGAATGCGCCGACCTGGACGTGCTGTCGCGGGCCGAAGTGCTGGAATTCGCGCAGGAGAACGCCGTCGACTTCGTCATCGTCGGCCCCGAGGCGCCCCTGGCCGCGGGCGTGTCCGACGCGCTGCGCGATGCGGGCTTCCTGGTCTTTGGCCCGTCGCAGGCCGCGGCCCAGCTGGAGGCCTCCAAGACCTTCACCAAGGAAGTCTGCGACGCCTGCGCCGCCCCCACCGCGGCCTGGGCACGCTTTACCGATGCCGCCGCCGCGCGCGATTACGTGACCGCCCAGGGCGCGCCCATCGTGGTCAAGGCCGATGGGCTGGCCGCCGGCAAGGGCGTCACCGTGGCCGAGACGGTGGACCAGGCCCATACCGCCATCGACGACATCTTCGACGGGGCCTTCGGCGACATGTCCGTCGTCATCGAGGAGTTCATGGACGGAGAGGAGGCCAGCTTCTTCATCCTGTCCGACGGCACCGACTGCCTGGCCATCGGCACCGCCCAGGACCACAAGCGCGTGGGCGATGGCGATACCGGCCCGAATACTGGCGGCATGGGCGCCTACAGCCCCGCCCCGGTGCTGACGCCGGCGATCCAGGACCAGGTGATGGCGCGCATCGTGCGCCCGACCATCGCGGAAATGGCCCGGCGCGGCATGCCCTTCCAGGGGGTGCTCTATGCTGGGCTGATGATCGCGGACGGACAGGCGCGGCTGGTCGAATACAACGTCCGCTTCGGCGACCCGGAATGCCAGGTGCTGATGATGCGGCTTGGCGGGCAGGTCTTGGACCTGTTGCTGGCCTGCGCCGAGGGGCGGCTGGCCCAAACCCCCGTGACCTGGGCCGACGATCACGCCCTGACGGTGGTCATGGCGGCCCAGGGCTATCCTGGCAACTATGCCAAGGGGACCGTCATCGGCGGCCTGCAGGCCCTGCCCGAAACCAGCTTTCAGATGACCTTCCACGCGGGCACGGCCGACCGCGATGGCGCGGTTGTCGCCACCGGTGGGCGCGTGCTGGCCTGCACCGGGCGCGGCGCAACCCTGGCCGAGGCGCATCAGCGCGCCTATGCGCTGGTCGACGCGATCGACTGGCCGCAGGGCTTCTGCCGCCGCGACATCGGCTGGCGCGCGCTGTGAACCCATGACAAAGGGCCGGCCCCGCGGCGGGGCCGGCCCTTGGACGCCGTCGGGACGATCCGGTCAGATCGGCGAATACAGCCCTTCGTAGATCGGCAGAAGGGTGTCCGTCTCGAACAGGCTGCTGACCGAGGTGCCGTTCCAGATATTCAAAATCGCCTGCGTGAACATCGGTGCGGTAGGCACGATGCGGATGTTGGGCGCGTTCCTGACCGCATCGGTGGGCTGGATCGAATCGGTGATGACCAGCGATTTCATCACCGAATTGGTGACCCGCTCGACCGCCGGGCCAGAAAGGACGCCGTGGGTGATGTAGGCATGGACCTCGGTCGCGCCGTTGTCGGTCAGCACCTGCGCCGCCTTGACCAGAGTGCCGGCGGTGTCGCAGATGTCGTCCACGATGATGCAGGCCTTGCCCGCCACGTCACCGATCACGGTCATCTCGGCGATCTCTCCGGCCTTCTCGCGGCGCTTGTCGACGATGGACAGGGGCGCACCGATCCGGGTGGCCAGTTCGCGGGCCCGGGCCACGCCGCCGACGTCGGGCGACACGACCATCAGGTCGTTCATCCGTCCCTTGAAGTGATGCTGCACGTCCAGCGCAAAGACCGGCGCCGCATAGAGGTTGTCCACCGGCACGTCGAAGAAGCCCTGGATCTGGGCCGCGTGCAGGTCCAGCGTCAGGACGCGGTCCACGCCCGCCTCGGTCAGCAGGTTCGCGACCAACTTGGCGCTGATCGGGGTGCGGGCCTTGGCGCGGCGGTCCTGGCGGGCATAGCCGAAATAGGGAATCACCGCCGTGATGCGCGCGGCCGACGACCGGCGCAGCGCGTCGGTCATGATCAGCAGCTCCATCAGGTTGTCGTTGGCTGGGTTCGACGTGGGCTGGATGATGTACATGTCCTCGCCGCGAACGTTCTCATAGACCTCGACGAAGATCTCCTGGTCGTTGAAGCGTTCGACGCGGGCGTCCAGCAGGTTGACGCTCATGCCGCGATGCAGGGACATGCGCCGCGCGATGGACTGGGCCAGCGGTCGGTTGGCGTTTCCGGAAATCAGCTTGGGTTCGGTCATGACGGGCATGGGGCGGGCCTTTGGCGGTTGCGTCAGATTGCGGTTGCCTTAGCACCGGGCTAGCCTGCGGGCAAACCCGGAAAGGACAAGGCCATGGCCCATATCGACTATTATCTGGGGACGATCAGCCCCTGGTGCTATCTTGCCGGCGACCGCCTGGAACAGATCGCCGCCCGGCACGGCGCGCAGATCACCTACAAGCCCCTGGACCTGCTGCAACTGTTCGACCGGACCGGCGGGGTGCGCCCGGCGCAGCGCCATGCCAGCCGGATGGAATACCGCAACCAGGAACTGCCACGGTGGGCCGACCATCTGGACATGCCCCTGAACCTCAAGCCCGCGCATTGGCCGGTGAACATGGCGCCGTCGTCCTATGCCATCATCGCCGCGCAGGCGGCGGGGGGCGATGTCGGCGCGCTGGTCCAGGGCTTTCTGCGGGCGGTCTGGGCCGAGGAACGCGACATCAGCGACGACGCGGTGATCCGCGACATCCTGGGCGCCAACGGGTTCGACCCGTCCCTGGCCGACACAGGCCTGTTCGTGGGCGCCGAGACCTATGGCCGCAACCTGGAACAGGCGGTGGCCGCCGGGGCCTTCGGCGCCCCCTTCTATGTCGTGCGCGAGACCGATCAGCGGTTCTGGGGTCAGGACCGGCTGGACTTTCTGGACCGCCATCTGGCCGCGCTATGAGCGGACTGCACCTGCGGCACTGGCCGGGCGATCCGGATCGCCCGGCACTGGCGCTGCATTGCATGATGGGCAGCGGGTCGGCCTGGGGTCCGATCGCGCGGCTGCTGGATGGGCGCATCAATCTGCGAGGCTTCGACATGCCGGGCCACGGGCGCAGCGACGACTGGCAGCCACAGCCCGACGGCCCCGACTATCACACCGCGGTCACGCGTCTGGCGGCGGCGATGATCGACCGGCCGTTGGACCTGATCGGTCACAGCTTCGGCGCGACCGTGGCGCTGCGCATCGCGGTCGCGGCGCCCGATGCCGTGCGCAGCCTGACCCTGATCGAACCGGTGCTGTTCGCCGCCTGCCCGGACCCGGCCCAGGACGCGCTGGATGCCCGCATGGCCGACCTTCTGGACCAGGGCCAGGACGACCAGGCCATGGCGGCCTTCCTGTCGGTCTGGGGCGCGCAGGACCCCGACCGCCTGCCCCCCGAGGCCCGCGCCCAGATGGTGCGTCAGATCCGGCTGGTGGCCGGGACCGGCGACGCGATTCGCCATGACAGCGCCCGCATCCTGCGCGAGGGCGGGTTGGAGCAGGTCGACGCACCGGTGCTGCTGATCCAGGGGGCCAACAGCCCGGCGGTGATCGGCGGCATCATCGACGCGCTGGCGGGCCGGTTGCCCGATGTCGGGCGCGCCACGATCCCCGGTGCCGGCCACATGGCGCCCCTGACCCATCCGGAACAGGTCGCGGGACTGATCGGGGTCAACCTGGACCGCGCCTAAAGAATGAAGTCCTGTTCGTCGGGCACGGCCCCGATGGCCATCCACTCCACCCGCATCCGCGCGATGCGGGTGTCGCCCCAAGTGCGGAACAGGATGTCGAACCCGGTCAGGGTCACGTTCTCGACCTGCAGGTCGCCGCGCTGGTTGCGATCGCTGTCCAGGTCCCACATCCCGACGCCAAGATGCACGACAGGCGGCGCCACGAAGCGGTCGCCGAACTCGACACGCTGGCGGTGCGACCGATCGCCCGTCTCGGTCCACATCGGCCCCTGCGTGTCGAAATCAGAGACCATCGTGACCGCACCGCGTGCGATCCCGATCTCGTGGGTTGCAAATCGTATCATCCGGTCCTTCCCGTCACCCGCGCGGCGATGCTAGCGGCGGCCAGGGTGAAAAAAAAGCCCCGGCATTGCCGGGGCCATTCAAGATGTCGATGGTCGGACGGATCAGTCCGGAACCGTCGATTGATTGGGGTCCAGCCCGATATGGGTGCCAAGCGCCTGCATGTCGCCCAGAAGCTTGACGGCGGCGGTCACGACCTCTTCGCCGACATGCTCGCGCCGATCCTTGGCGCTGCGATGGGCGCGGTGGGCGTCCTTCATCATGTCGTTGTAGACGTCCTGCGTGATCTCCTCGCGCGGGTGTCCGCGTTCGGCCAGCAGGCTAACGCTGTCCTGGTTGATCTCGGCAAAGCCGCCGGTGACGGCGAATTCGCTGGTGGTGCCGTCGGCACCCACCAGGATCACCATGCCCGGACGCAGGGTCACGATCGTGGGCGCATGGCCGGGCATGGCGGTCAGATCGCCATCGCTGCCCGGCAGGCGCACCTCGCGCACGGGAACGGAGGCGAGGCTCCGTTCCGGCGACACGAGGTCGAACTGCATGGTATCGGCCATTCTGCCCCCTTACGCCGCTTCTGCGGCCAGACGCTCTGCCTTGGCCTTCACGTCGTCGATGTCGCCGACCATGTAGAAGGCCGATTCCGGCAGGTGGTCGTACTCACCCGCGACGACCGCCTTGAACGAAGCGATGGTCTTCTCCAGCGGCACCTGGACGCCGTCGGAACCGGTGAAGACCTTGGCGACGTCGAAGGGCTGCGACAGGAAGCGCTGGATCTTGCGCGCGCGGGTCACGGTCAGCTTGTCCTCTTCGGACAGTTCGTCCATGCCCAGGATCGCAATGATGTCCTGCAGCGACTTGTACTTCTGCAGGATGCCCTGCACGTCGCGCGCCACCTGATAGTGCTCCTCACCGACGACGGCGGGGTCCAGGATGCGCGAGTTGGAGTCCAGCGGGTCCACGGCCGGGTAGATGCCCAGTTCCGAGATTGCGCGCGACAGAACCGTCGTGGCGTCCAGGTGGGCGAAGGTCGTGGCGGGCGCCGGGTCGGTAAGGTCGTCGGCCGGGACGTAGACGGCCTGGATCGAGGTGATCGAGCCGTTCTTGGTCGAGGTGATGCGTTCCTGCATCGCGCCCATGTCGGTGGCCAGCGTCGGCTGATAGCCCACGGCGGACGGGATGCGGCCCAGCAGAGCCGACACTTCGGACCCGGCCTGGGTAAAGCGGAAGATGTTGTCCACGAAGAACAGGACGTCCGTGCCCGACGCGTCGCGGAACTGCTCCGCCAGGGTCAGACCGGTCAGGGCGACGCGCATGCGGGCCCCCGGCGGCTCGTTCATCTGGCCATAGACCAGGGCCACTTTCGAATCGACCAGGTTGTCGGGAACGATGACGCCTGATTCGACCATCTCGTGGTACAGGTCGTTGCCCTCGCGGGTGCGCTCACCCACGCCGGCGAACACCGAATAGCCCGAGTGCACCTTGGCGATGTTGTTGATCAGTTCCATGATCAGAACCGTCTTGCCCACACCGGCGCCGCCGAACAGGCCGATCTTGCCGCCCTTGGAATAGGGAGCCAGCAGGTCGATGACCTTGATGCCGGTCACCAGGATCTCCGAGCTGGTCGCCTGCGCGGCGAAGTCCGGAGCGGCCTGGTGGATGGCGCGGGTCTCGCTGGTGGCCAGGGCTTCGCCCTCGTCCACGGGCTCGCCCACGACGTTCAGGATGCGGCCCAGGGTCACGTCGCCCACGGGCACCATGATCGGGTTGCCGGTGTCGGTCACGACCTCGCCGCGGACCAGACCTTCGGTCGCGTCCATGGCGATGGTGCGGACGGTGTTCTCGCCCAGATGCTGGGCAACTTCCAGCACCAGCGTCTTGCCGTTGTTTTGGGTTACCAGCGCGTTCAGAATCGCGGGAAGCCGGTCTTCGAACTGCACGTCAACGACGGCGCCGATCACCTGCGTGATTTTACCAGTAGCCTCTGCCATGTTGTCACCTTTGCTTTACGGTCAGAGCGCCTCGGCGCCCGCAATGATTTCGATCAGCTCCGTGGTGATCGCAGCCTGACGCGAGCGGTTGTACTGCGTCGTCAGCCTGTCGATCATGTCGCCCGCGTTGCGCGTGGCGTTGTCCATGGCACTCATCCGCGCGCCCTGCTCGGACGCCGCATTCTCCAGAAGCGCCGCAAAGATCTGCGTGGCCACCGAACGGGGCAGCAGATCGGCCAGCAGTTCTTCCTCGCCCGGTTCGTAGTCGTAGAGGGCGTTCGTCTCGGACGCGCCCTCGGGGATTTCGGCGGGGATGATCTGGCGCGCGGTCGGAACCTGGCTGATCACCGATTCGAACCGGTTGTAGAAGATCGTCGCCACGTCGAAATCGCCGGTGTCGAAGCGGGTCAGCACCTCGTCGGCGATGGCGCGGGCCGTGTCATAGCCCATGCGCTTGACCTCGGAGAGGTCGACATGGTGCACGAACAGGCTGCCATAGTCGCGCTTGAGCTGCTCGCGGCCCTTCTTGCCGACGGTCAGGATCGCGACGTCCTTGCCTTCGGCGCGCAGCCGATCGGCGTGCTGGCGGGCCAGACGCACGATCGAGCTGTTGAAGCCGCCGGCCAGGCCGCGTTCCGCCGTCATCACGACCAGCAGATGACGCTTGTCGTCGCCCGTTCCGGCCAGCAGGCGGGGCGCGCCGGACTGGCCTGCCGCATTCGCGGTCAGGCCGGCCATGACGGCCGCCATGCGGTCGGCATAGGGACGCGCGGCTTCCGCCGCGTCCTGCGCCCGGCGCAGTTTCGCGGCGGCGACCATCTGCATCGCCTTGGTGATCTTCCGCGTGTTCTTGACGCTTCCGATCCGGTTCTTGAGATCCTTGAGACTGGGCATCTATTCCCCCCTCAGGCGCGGGTGCGGTTGTATTCGTCCAGCGCCGCCTTGATCGAGGCTTCCAGCTCGCCGCTGACCTTACGGTCGTTGCGGGTCATGTCCTCCAGCAGGTCGGACTTCTGGCCGCGCAGGAAGTGGATCAGACCGTCTTCCCAGGCAACGACGTCGCGCACGGGCACGTTGTCGATATAGCCCTTGGTGCCGGCATAGATCACGATGACGATCTCGGCGTTGGTCAAGGGACGGTACTGCGGCTGCTTCATCAGCTCGGTCAGGCGCGAACCGCGGTTCAGCAGGCGCTGCGTCGCGGCGTCCAGATCCGAACCGAACTGGGCGAAGGCGGCCATCTCGCGGTACTGCGCCAGTTCCAGCTTGACCGGACCCGCGACGGATTTCATCGCCTTGGTCTGGGCGGCCGAACCCACGCGGCTGACCGACAGACCGGTGTTCACGGCAGGGCGGACGCCTTGGAAGAACAGTTCGGTCTCCAGGAAGATCTGGCCGTCGGTGATCGAGATCACGTTAGTCGGGATATAGGCCGACACGTCGCCCGCCTGCGTCTCGATGATCGGCAGCGCGGTCAGCGAGCCCGAGCCGTTGGCCTCGTTCAGCTTGGCCGAACGCTCCAGCAGGCGCGAGTGCAGATAGAAGACGTCGCCCGGATAGGCTTCGCGTCCGGGCGGACGGCGCAGCAGCAGCGACATCTGGCGATAGGCCACGGCCTGCTTGGACAGGTCGTCATAGATGATCAGCGCGTCCATGCCGTTGTCGCGGAAGTATTCGCCGATCGCGGTGCCCGAATAGGGCGCCAGGAACTGCATCGGCGCCGGATCGGACGCGGTCGCGGCCACCACGGTGGTGTAGGCCATGGCGCCGGTCTCTTCCAGCTTCTTGACCAGCTGGGCCACGGTCGAGCGCTTCTGGCCGACGGCGACATAGATGCAGTGCAGGGTCTTCATGCCCTCGGCCTCACGGCCGTTGTAGCTCATCTGGTTCAGGATCGTGTCTAGCGCGATGGCTGTCTTGCCGGTCTGACGGTCGCCGATGATCAGCTCGCGCTGGCCGCGGCCGACGGGGATCATGGCGTCGACCGACTTCAGGCCGGTCGCCATCGGCTCGTGGACCGACTTGCGCGGCATGATGCCGGGGGCCTTCATGTCGGCGATGCGGCGCTCGGTCGTCTCGATCGGGCCCTTGCCGTCGATCGGGTTGCCAAGGCCGTCCACGACGCGACCCAGCAGGGCCTTGCCGACCGGAACGTCCACGATCGAGCGCGTGCGCTTGACGGTGTCGCCTTCCTTGATCGAGCGGTCGTCGCCGAAGATCACGATACCGACGTTGTCGGTCTCGAGGTTCAGCACCATGCCGCGGATTCCGCCGGGGAATTCGACCATCTCGCCGGCCTGGACCTTGTCCAGACCATAGACGCGCGCGATGCCGTCACCGACGGACAGGACCTGACCAACTTCGGCAACTTCGGCGTCCTGGCCGAAGTTCTTGATCTGCTCCTTGAGGATCGCCGAAATTTCGGCAGCCTGGATTCCCATTATCCGACCTCTTTCATGACATTCTGCAGGGAAGCGAGCTTCGAGCGGACCGAACTGTCGATCATCTGCGAGCCCAACTTGACAATCATGCCGCCGATGAGGGTCTCATCGACGCGCGTGTTCAGCTTGACCGTCTTGCCGGATTTCTCGGCCAGGGTCTGTTTCAGGCGGTCCATCTGCGCATCGGTCAGCGCGATGGCGCTGGTGACGTCGGCGGTGACCTCGCCCCGCTCCGTGGCGATCAGCTCCGCCAGGCGGGCGGTCAGCTGCGGCAGCACGAACAGGCGGCGATTCTTCGCCATCAGCTGCAGCGTGTTGGCCAGCACCGGCGACAGGCCCATGCGGGTCGACAGCGCGCCGATCGCGGCCGCCTGCTGGTCGCGGGAATAGATCGGGCTGGCGATCAGGTCGCGCAGCTCGGCGCTGTCGTGCAGGGCGGCGTTCAGATCGTCGGTCTGGGTGGCCAGGGCGTCCATGCCCCCGCTTTCCTTCGCGATCTCGAAGACGGCCTGCGCATAGCGTCCGGCGATGCTCTGGGAGATGGAAACAGAGTTGGCCACGGTCATCCTTTACGGTTTGCGCAAACCCCGCTGGCGGGCCGGGCTGCTGCCTGGTCTGTCGCGGGGTGCGGGTCGCGGTCGCGCGGCTGATGGAAGGTCGCGCGCAAATCTGGGGCGTCTCTAGCAGGTGATTTGACGCCCGGCAACCGTCCAGGGCCCTGAAACGCGGGCCTTTGCGACAAACGGCGCAGGATCGGCGAAACCCCACGGGGACAGCGCTAACACCCCGCATCCCGGGCCCGCGCACCGTGCGGCAGGATGTCGCATCAGAGGCCGGTTTCAGTCGATTTCGCGGGCCGTCGGGGCGGCTTGCGGACGCGGGCGGGCCACCCCGTCCAGGATCTCCAGCGGACTGGGCACATGGATTCGCACCCCGGGGCCGACCGGCGCGCGGGCATGCTTGGACAGTTCGACCATGATGACGCCGGCGATCAGCACCCGGCTGATCCGCGCGCCGGTGCGTTCCCAGAACTGGGCGCTGCGCAGCCAGAATCGCCGGTCCGAGGGCGGGATATAGATGGCGCTGCCATGCCAATCGGGCTGGAACCCCGCGCGGCGCATCTGCGCCTCGATCTGACCGGTGGTGTAGGACCGCCCAAAGCCGAAGGGCGTGCGGTCCGACGCGGCCCACAGGCCCGCCCGGTTCGGCACCATCAGCATCATCCGCCCGCCCGGACCCAGGCAGCGCCATGCCTCGGTCAGCAGTTCGCGGGGATGCTCGCTGGTCTCCAGCCCGTGCAGCATGACCAACCGGTCCAGGCTGCCGGTCTGGATGGGCCATGCGGTCTCGTCGCACAGGACGGCATGGTTGGGCATGCCCGCGGGCCAGCCCATCACCCCCTGCGGGCCGGGCATCAGCGCGGTCACCCGCCGCGCGGTCGGCAGATAGGGCCGCAGCATCGGCGCCGCGAACCCGAACCCTGCCACGGTCATGCCGCTGCTGCGCGCAGGGTCCCACCGCGCCGTCAGCCGGTCGCGCAGGATCCGCTGGACCACGCGCCCCAGCGCCCGCTGGTAATAGAACCGTCGCAGCTGGTCGATGTCGTGGTGCATTGCGCGCAGGTCCCGGTTTTGACAGGCTCAGGTGAACACATGGTCAAGGATTTGCCAATGCCGCTGGAACTGGTCACGCTGCGCTGTCTCAAGGACAACTACGCCTATCTGCTGCATTCCGACGCGGGCACCGTGCTGATCGACGCGCCCGAGGCCATGCCGGTCCTGACCGAGCTGGAGGCGCGGGGCTGGGGGCTGGACGCGATCCTGCTGACCCATCACCACGACGACCACATCCAGGCCGTGCCGGAGATCGTCGCCGCCACCGGTGCGCGGGTCATCGGGGCCGCCGCCGATGCGCATCGCCTGCCGCCGCTGGACGTCAGCGTCGCGCCCGGAGAGCCGCTGGAGGTTCTGGGCGAACCCGTCCACGTGATCGACGTGTCGGGCCATACCGTGGGCCACGTTGCGTTTCATTTTCCGAACAGTGCGATGGCCTTCACCGCCGACAGCCTGATGGCCCTGGGCTGCGGCCGCCTGTTCGAGGGCGACCCCGCGACGATGTGGGACAGCCTGTCGCGGCTGAACGCCCTGCCCGGCGACACGCTGATCTGTTCGGGGCACGACTATTGCACGGGCAACGGCGCCTTTGCCCTGTCGGTCGATCCCGACAACACGGCGCTGCAGGACCGCCTGTCGGCCATCGCCGAAGCGCGCATCCCTTGCGCCCCTGCCACGCTGGAGGTGGAGCGCGCCACGAACCCCTTCCTGCGCCCCGCCGCGCTGGCACCGACGCTTGGGATGGCGGGGGCGGACGACGCGCAGGTCTTTGCCCGCCTGCGCCGGATGAAGGACGATTTCTGAGGCCTGCGGCATCGGCGCGCGGGGGCGTGCCGGCCCCGCGCTTGAAATGCGGGCTTTGCGACATCACATCTGCCTCAAGCGTGGGAAAATCGTGGCACCTGTCTGAAAAATCACTTGAAGCCGAACGAAATCCACCAAATCTTAACCCTACCGTGACAGTCTGGGCAGGTGGGCCGCGAACAGCCCATACCGCCAGCCGACTGACAGGAGACGACCGTGCCAAGTTTCTCGACCTCCCTGGAACAGGCCATTCACCAGGCGCTTGCGCTGGCGAACGAACATCGACACGAGCTTGCGACGCTGGAACACCTGTTGCTGGCGCTGACCGAGGAACCCGATGCGGTCAAGGTCATGCGCGCCTGCAACGTGGACCTCGAGGATCTGCGCAAGACGCTGGTCGATTTCATCGAGGATGACCTGTCGACCCTGATAACCGACGTCGAAGGTTCGGAGGCCGTGCCCACGGCCGCGTTCCAGCGCGTCATCCAGCGCGCGGCGATCCACGTGCAAAGCTCGGGCCGGCAGGAGGTCACCGGCGCGAACGTGCTGGTCGCGATCTTTGCCGAGCGCGAATCGAATGCGGCCTTCTTCCTGCAGGAGATGGACATGACCCGTTACGACGCGGTCAACTTCATCGCCCATGGCGTGGCCAAGAACCCGTCCTTCAACGAGCCCCGCAAGGTGGTCGGATCGGAGGAGCCGGTCGAGCAGAGCAAGGCCGAGGCCGCCCCCGACCCCAAGGACGAGACCGCGCTTGGCAAGTACTGCGTCGACCTGAACGTCAAGTCAAAGAAGGGCGACGTGGACCCGCTGATCGGCCGCGAGGCCGAAGTCGAGCGCGCGATCCAGGTCCTGTGCCGGCGGCGCAAGAACAACCCGCTGCTGGTGGGTGATCCGGGCGTGGGCAAGACCGCCATCGCCGAGGGCCTGGCGCTGAAGATCACCCGCGGCGAGACCCCCGAGGTCCTGGCCGGTGCGACGATCTTCTCGCTGGACATGGGCGCGCTGCTGGCGGGCACCCGCTATCGCGGCGATTTCGAGGAGCGGCTGAAGGCCGTCGTCAAGGAACTGGAGGCGCATCCCGACGCAATCCTGTTCATCGACGAGATCCACACCGTGATCGGTGCGGGCGCGACCTCTGGCGGGGCGATGGATGCGTCGAACCTGCTGAAACCCGCGTTGGCGGGCGGCAAGCTGCGCTGCATGGGCTCGACGACCTACAAAGAGTATCGCCAGCACTTCGAGAAGGACCGCGCGCTGAGCCGCCGGTTCCAGAAGATCGACGTCAACGAGCCTTCGGTGCCGGACACCATCAAGATCCTGATGGGCCTGAAGCCGCATTTCGAGGCGCATCACGACCTGCGCTATACCAATGACGCGATCAAGTCGGCGGTGGAGTTGGCGGCACGCTACATCAACGACCGCAAGCTGCCCGACAGCGCGATCGACGTCATCGACGAGGCCGGTGCCGCCCAGCATCTGGTCAGCGAGAGCAAGCGCCGCAAGACGATCAGCCCCAAGGAGATCGAGGCCGTCGTGGCCAAGATCGCCCGCATCCCGCCCAAGAACGTCAGCAAGAACGACGCCGAGGTCCTGCGCGATCTGGATGCCGGTCTGAAGCGCGTCGTGTTTGGCCAGGACAATGCCATCGAGATGCTGTCCAGCGCCATCAAGCTGGCCCGTGCGGGCCTGCGCGAACCGGAGAAGCCCATCGGCAACTACCTGTTCGCGGGCCCGACCGGTGTCGGCAAGACCGAGGTGGCCAAGCAGCTGGCCTCCAGCCTGGGGGTCGAGTTGATCCGCTTCGACATGTCGGAGTATATGGAGAAGCATGCCGTCAGCCGCCTGATCGGCGCGCCTCCGGGCTACGTCGGCTTCGACCAGGGCGGCCTGCTGACCGACGGCGTGGACCAGCACCCGCATTGCGTGCTGCTGCTGGACGAGATCGAGAAGGCGCATCCGGATGTGTTCAACATCCTGCTGCAGATCATGGATGCGGGTCGCCTGACCGACCATAACGGCCGGACCGTCGATTTCCGCAACGTGATCCTGATCATGACCTCGAACGCGGGTGCCGCAGATCAGGCCAAGGCCGCGATCGGCTTTGGACGCGACCGGCGCGAGGGCGAGGACACCGCCGCGATCGAGCGGACCTTCACGCCCGAGTTCCGCAACCGTCTGGACGCGATCATCTCCTTTGCGCCGCTGTCGCGCGACGTCGTGGTCCACGTCGTCGAGAAGTTCGTGCTGCAACTGGAAGCGCAGCTGATGGACCGCAACGTCCATATCGAACTGACCCCCGAGGCTGCGAACTGGCTGGCCGAAAAGGGATACGACGACCGCATGGGCGCCCGCCCCTTGGGCCGCGTGATCCAGGAAAGCATCAAGAAGCCCCTGGCCGAGGAACTGCTGTTCGGCCGCCTGACCAAGGGCGGCGTGGTGCGCGTTAAGATCGAGGACGACAAGCCGGCCTTCGACATCACCGGCCCCGATGCCCCACGGATCGGCAAGTCCAAAACACCCTTGCTGACAGCTGAATAAGCGCGAAAGGCCCCGCCACCACAGCGGGGCCTTTTTCGTCATGGGCCGGCGTTCCTGAACGCCGCCGCCCATGAACCAGAACCGACGATCGCGACAAGGGATGCGGGGGCGACGCCCCCCCGCGCGGGGCGGGCCCCCTCAATGGGGGTCCGCCCCGCTCCGGATCAAGGTGTAATCAGCCGTGCCGGGATCAAGCCGCGCAAGGCGTTGCCGCAGTAAAGCTGGCCGTGCTGCAGATCCGCCACCGTCAGCACGGCCTCCTGTGCCCGACCATCGGCCAGCAGCGTCTCGCGCAGGACGCCCGGCAGCAACCCGCTGCGCGACGGCGGCGTCAGCAGTCGACCATCGCGGCGCAGGAAGATGTTGGTGATCGTGCCCTCGCACAGCTCCCCGTCGGCGTTCCTCAGCAACCCTTCGTCGATGCCGGGGGGCAGCGCCGCGCGGGCGGCGTCATAGATCGGTCGATGCGATGTCTTGATCCGCAACCATGGGTCGCCCGCCTCAAGGCGCATGTCCGACAGGACCACCCGCCAGACCGCCGGGTTCGGCGGCAGCGGTGCATGGGTCAGGGCGACCTGCCCCGCCTGATCGACCGACAGTCGCGCCCGAAGAGCCGCACCATGCGGCAGCCCCGCCAACGCCGCCGTGACGCTGTCTTCGTCCAGCGCGATGCCGGTCGCCGCGCAGCCGCGGCGCAGACGTGCCAGATGGCGCGGCCACAGGGGGATACGGCCGTCCGCCTCGGCGCGCATCGTCTCGAAGACGGTCAGGCCTTCGGGGTTCGGCCCAAGAATGCGGCCTTGCACAGTGCTTCCTCCCATTCGGACCCGGCTTGGCTGTCATGCACGATGCCGCCGCCGACATTCAGGCGCAACCGCCCCGGCGTTTCCACCCAAGGCGACCGGATCGCCACGTTGAACCGCATCGGCCCCGCCGGATCGACCCATCCGATGGCCCCGCAATAGACCTCGCGCGCGGCGCCCTCCAGTTCGGCAATGATCTGCATCGACCGGACCTTGGGCGCTCCGGTGATCGACCCACAGGGAAACAGCGCCGCCAGGATCTGTGCCAGCCCCGCGTCGGGCGCCAGCTGACCCTGCACTGTCGAGACCATCTGATGCACGGTGGCATAGGTCTCGACATGGAACAGCTGCGGGACGCGAACGGTGCCGGGCAGGCAGATGCGGCTGATGTCGTTGCGCAACAGGTCGACGATCATCAGGTTCTCGGCCCGGTTCTTGGCCGATCCGTGCAGCGCCTGCGCGGCCTGCGCGTCATTTGCCGGGGTGTCGCCGCGGGCGGCCGTGCCCTTCATCGGGCAGGTGGTGATGCGCCTGTCGGCATCGACGGCAAAGAACAGCTCGGGCGAGCGCGACAGGACGACCGGCCCTCCCAGATCGACAAAGGCCCCCTCGCCCACCGGCTGTCGGGCGGCCAGCGCGGCATAGATCGCCAAGGGATCGCCCTCGACCTCGGCCTGCAACGGGAATGTCAGGTTGATCTGATAGGTGTCGCCTGATTCGATCAGTCCGTGCACAGCCGCGATGGCCGCGTCATAGCGCGCGCGATCCCACAGGGGGCGCACCCCGCCGATGGCGACGCCGTCGGGTGACGGCAGCGGATCCGCGGGATGGGGGCCGTCAAAAACCCCCATCAGGATCAGCGGCATCTGCCGGTCCGCAGGCATCAGCCCGGCCAGCCGCGGGATAAGCGCGTGACCCAGTTCGTAGGACAGATACCCCGCAAGCCAGCAACCCCGCTCGGTCGCCGCCTGCATCGCGGCCAGAGCCGGCCCCACGCCCACCGCGCTGTCCGCCCGGATGATCGCCTTCGGGGCGCGGAACAGCGTGCCGTCGCCCAAGGGCCCGGTGTCGAACCGGATCTGCCCGCCCGTCACGTGGCGGCCTTTTTCGCAGCGGCGCGGCCTTCCTTGATCTTGGCCGCCAGATCGCGTGCCACGGCGAAGGCGCCCTTGATGCGTTCGCCGTCGGTGGCAAAGTCGCGCTTCAGCACGACCTTGTTGTCGGTGACCTTGGCGGTGCCGCGTTCGTCGGACAGGAAATCGACCAGCCCGGCGGGGTTGGGGAACTTGTCCTGATGGAACTGGACCGTGATGCCCTTGGGGCCCACGTCCAGCTTGGCGATATTGGCGCGCTTTGCCATCGCCTTGATACGGATCACCAGCAACAGGGTGTTGACCTCGCGCGGCAGCGGGCCGAAGCGGTCGATCAGTTCCGCCGCAAAGCCCTCCAGCTCAACCTTGGTCGTCAGGTCGGCCAGGCGTCGATACAAACCCAGCCGCACGTCCAGATCGGGGATATAGCTGTCGGGAATGGTCACCGGCACACCCAGGTTCAGCTGCGGCGCCCATTCGTCCTCGGGCGTGCCCTCCAGCTCTCCGGATTTCAGCTTGGCGATCGTCTCCTCCAGCATGGCCTGGTACAGCTCGAACCCGACCTCCTTGATGTGGCCCGACTGCTCCTCTCCCAGAAGGTTGCCGGCACCGCGCAGGTCAAGGTCCTGGGACGCCAGGTTGAAGCCCGCGCCCAGGCCGTCGATGTTGCCCAGGAACTTCAGCCGCCGCATCGCCTGCGGCGTCAGCGGCGCACGCGGCTTGGTGGTCAGGTACGCATAGGCCCGCGCCTTGGAACGACCCACGCGACCGCGGATCTGGTACAGCTGCGACAGGCCGAACATGTCGGCGCGCCAGACGATCATCGTGTTCGCGGTCGGGATATCCAGCCCCGATTCGACGATGGTCGTGGCCAGCAGGATATCGTGGCTGCCGTCGTAGAAGGCGTTCATGCGGCTGTCCAGGTCGCCCGCCGCCAGCTGGCCATGCGCCACGATATAGGACATCTCGGGCATGTTCTCGGTCAGCCAATGCTCGATCTCGGGCAGGTCGGTCAGGCGGGGCACGACAAAGAACGACTGCCCGCCGCGATACTTCTCGCGCAGCAGCGCCTCGCGGATGGTGACGGTGTCGAATTCGCTGACATAGGTGCGGATCGCCAGGCGGTCGACCGGCGGCGTGCCGATCACCGACAGGTCGCGCACCCCCGTCAGCGACAGCTGCAGCGTGCGCGGAATGGGCGTCGCGGTCAGGGTCAGCACGTGGATGTCGCTGCGCAGCTCCTTGAGCCGCTCCTTGTGGCCGACGCCGAAATGCTGCTCCTCGTCGATGATGAGCAGGCCCAGGTTCTTGAACCGCACGCCCTTGGCCAGCACTGCATGGGTGCCCACGACGATGTCCACGCTGCCGTCAGACAGGCCGGTGCGGGTGGCCGACGCGTCCTTGGCACTGACAAAGCGCGACAGCGGGCGGACGGTGATGGCGGTGCCGCGAAACCGTTCGACGAAGCTGCGGTAGTGCTGGCGGGCCAGGAGGGTCGTGGGGGCCACGACGGCGACCTGCATCCCCTGGCTGGCCGCGATGAAGGCCGCGCGCATGGCGACCTCGGTCTTGCCGAACCCCACGTCGCCCACGATCAGGCGGTCCATCGGGCGGCCGATGGCCAGATCGCCGGCCACGTCCTCGATGGCGGACAGCTGGTCGTCGGTCTCGCTATAGGGGAAGCGCGCGGCAAAGGCCTGCCAGTCGTGATCGTCGGGCTCCAGCACCGGGGCGGGACGCAGCAGGCGCTCGGCGGCGACGCGCATCAGCTTGTCGGCGATCAGCTTGATGCGTTCCTTCAGCTTGGCCTTGCGGGCCTGCCAGGCTCCGCCGCCAAGCCGGTCCAGCAGGCCCTCCTCGTGGCCGTACCGCGACAGCAGCTCGATGTTCTCGACCGGCACGAACAGCCGGTCGCCGCCTGCATATTCCAGCGCCACGCAGTCATGCGGCACCTTCATCGCCATGATCGTCTCGATGCCGGTGTATCGGCCGATGCCGTGTTCGACATGCACGACCAGATCGCCGGGCGACAGGGTCTGGGTGTCCTTCAGGAAGTTGTCGGCCTTGCGCCGTTTCTTGGCGCCACGGATCAGCCGGTCGCCCAGCACATCCTGTTCCGAGATCACCGCCAGCCGCCCCAAGGCGCTGCCGTCGGCCACGAAACCCTCGTCCAGGGGCCAGACGGTCAGGCCGATGCTGCCCGGCTGGTCCGGCAGGTCGCGGATGTCCGCGATGGGCTTGGCCCCGGCCAGCCCCTCGTCCGTCAGAAGACCGGACAGGCGTTCGCGTGCGCCGTCGGAAAAGCTGGCGATGATGACGCGGTGGGTGCGCGCCAGCGCCTTGACGTGATCGGCAAGCGCACCAAACAGGTTGATCTGCTCGGCCTGGCGTTCGGGGGCAAAGTTGCGCCCCTGGCGGCCGCCCGCGTCCAGCACGCCCGGCCCGGGCGGCTGCTGCAGGACCGACAGGCGCAGCACCCGGTGCGGGGCCAGCCAGGCGTCCCATTCGGCATCTGTCGGAAACATCGCGTCGGGTGGCACGGGCTTATAGACCGTGTCGGCCCGCCCCTTGGCAGCCATCGCGGCGCGACGCGCCTCGAACTGTTCGCGGATCATCGTGCGGCGGGCGTCGATCACCTGGCCGATATGATCGTCCAGCACCACCGACGCGCCGGGGGCATAGTCGAACAGGCTCTCCATCCGGTCGTGAAACCACGGCAGCCAATGTTCCATGCCGGCCGTCTTGCGGCCCGCGCTGACGCTTTCGTACAGCGGATCGCTGGTCCCGCCGCCGTATTCGGTGCGATAGCTTTGCCGGAACCGGGTGATCGAGGGTTCGTCCAGGATGACCTCGGACATTGGCGCCAGCTCGATCCGGTCCAGCTTTTCGGTGGTGCGCTGCGTGTCGGGATCGAACCGCCGCGCGCCGTCCAGCACGTCGCCGAACAGGTCCATGCGGATCGGCCCGGTGGTGCCGGGAGGATAGATGTCGATGATGCCGCCGCGGATCGCGTAATCGCCCGGGTCGGTCACGGTCGCGGTCTGCGCGAACCCCATGCGCACCAGGAACTCGCGCAGGGCGACCTCGTCGATGCGGTCGCCCACGCGCGCGATGAAGGCCGTGCCGCGGACCAGATCGCGGGCCGGCACCCGTTGCAGCACCGCATTCAGCGTAGTCAGCAGGACGAACGGTCCCTTGATGCGCCCCTGCGCCAGCCCCGCCAGCGTCGCCATGCGCGCGGCCTGAACCTCGGGCGCCGGAGAGATGCGGTCATAGGGCGTCGTGTCCCAGGCCGGGAAATCCAGCACCGGCAGATGCGGCGCCATGAAGGTCAGCGCCTGGCGCATCGCCTCCATGCGGCGGTCGTCGCGGGCCACGTGGATCACGGGCGCGCCACGGTTCTCGGGTCGCGCCGCCTCGCGCGCGATCAGCGCGGCGTCATAGCCTTCGGGCGCACCGGACAGGATCAGCTTGTCGGACATGGATGCTGACCTAAGCGGCTGCGCGGGGAAGTCAAGCGGGTCAGAAGCCCACGGGATGCAGGACCGTCCACAATGCCC
The DNA here is from genome assembly GCF_006239215.1 of Paracoccus haeundaensis. Taxonomy (NCBI): domain Bacteria; kingdom Pseudomonadati; phylum Pseudomonadota; class Alphaproteobacteria; order Rhodobacterales; family Paracoccaceae; genus Paracoccus; species Paracoccus haeundaensis. The sequence continues at coordinate 63,179 of NZ_VDDC01000020.1, read as the reverse complement.
CCCACAACGCCGTCACCGCGACCGCGATCATCGACAGGATCGTCACGAACCGCTTGTGCCAGACCATCGCGCGGGCCGCATCGCCCGCCGCCTGCGACACGGGGGCGCGCCCCTCCTGCGCGGCATGGACCAGCGGCACCAGACGCCGTGCCAGGCGCACGCGCATCCAGAACAGCACCCAGAACGGCAGCAGCAGCAGCGTCAGCGCCTGCGCCATCTCCAGCCAGAAGACGAACCCCAGCACCGCCAGCGAGGTCATCAGGAAGCTGGTGACGCCCAGAAAGGCCGCCCCCTCGCGCGGGCGCAGCTGCCAGCGGGGCAGGATCAGCGACAGCCAGTCCAGCAGCGTGATGACCGCCGGTCCCTGCGCATCGTCGCCCGCCAGCGACGCCCGGGCGCGGGCCAGGACCTCGGTCGGGATGCCCAGCACGCTGCGGCCAGCGACCGACCACATGCCGATCAGCACAAGCCAGAACCAGATCGTCGAAAAGGACCGGCTGCCCAGAAGCCCGATCAGGTTGTCGAATTGCGGCACGGGCAGTTCCTTGTCCTTGTCTGCGCGCGACCTTAGAACGGGTTTCAACCAAGGAAAAGCGGCACGGTTGCCCCACCCCAGACAGGAGGCCCCCATGGCCAGTCCCATCATCGCCCCCTTCCCCGCCGGCCGCCTGCGTCGGCTGCGCCGCAACGCCAACATCCGCGCGATGGTGTCGGAACGGAACCTGACCCCCGCCAACCTGATCTGGCCGATCTTCGTGACAGAGGTCGCCGGCGCCGAGGGCGAGATCGCCTCGATGCCCGGGGTGGAACGCCTGACCCTGGACGGCGCGCGCCGGGCGGCGGAACGGGCGGCGCGGCTGAACATCCCCGCGATCTGCATCTTTCCCCATTCCGACCAGGCCAGCCGCACCGACGACTGCGCCCGCGCATGGGATCCCGACAACATCGGCAACCTGGCCATCCGCGCGGTCAAGGAGGAAGTCCCCGACCTGGTCGTGATGACCGACATCGCGCTGGACCCCTATAACGCCAACGGCCATGACGGGCTGGTCCGGGACGGAGAGATCCTGAACGACGAGACCATCGAGGCGCTGGTGCGCATGGCGCTGGTCCAGGCCGATTGCGGCGCGGACATCCTGGGGCCAAGCGACATGATGGACGGGCGCATCGCCGCCCTGCGCTCCGCCCTGGAACGCCATGACCACAAGAACGTCGCGATCCTGTCCTATGCCGCGAAATTCGCCAGCGCGTTCTACGGGCCGTTCCGCGATGCGGTGGGTGCGTCGGGCCGGCTGGTGGGCGACAAGAAGACCTATCAGATCAACCCCGCCAACCGCGGAGAGGCGATCCGCTGCGTCGCGCGCGACCTGGCCGAGGGCGCGGACATGGTCATGGTGAAACCCGGCATGCCCTATCTGGACATCTGCCGGGCCGTGAAGGACGAATTCGGCGCGCCCACCTTCGCCTATCAGGTCAGCGGCGAATACGCGATGATCGAGGGGGCGATCCGCAACGGCTGGCTGTCGCGCGACGCGATGGTGGAAAGCCTGCTGGGCTTCCGCCGCGCGGGCTGCGACGGGGTGCTTAGCTACTTTGCGCCGACGGTGGCCGAAATGCTGGCATGACGCCGGTGGCTGGCGTATCTTGCGCGCCAACGGGCCGAGACGAGCCCCGCACCCCGACACGAGGCGACACATGACCCACCCGATCCACCTGTCCCGTCGCAACCTGCTGCTGACCGGGGGCGCGGCCCTGCTGGCCGCAGGCTGCAGCAACGCGGTCGGCAGCGACGCGGCCGCCCAGCTGGATGCGCGCGTCGACCAGACGCACCAGTATCTGGTGACCACCTATCCCGCATCCCAACCCCTGCTGCAGAACGCCCGCGGCGTGCTGTACATGCCCCTGATGACCGAAGCCGCGCTTGGCTTTGGCGGCGCCTATGGCCAGGGCGCGCTGCGGATCGGCGGGCAGACCGTCGACTATTACTCGGCCACCCGCGCGACCGTGGGGCTTCAGGCGGGTGCGCAGCAATACGCGCATGTGCTGATCTTCCAGGACGAACAGGCGCTGACCGCGTTCCGCGCGGCACCGGGCTGGACCGCAGGTGCCGGCGCCTATTACGCGCTGCCGTCGGGCGGCATGGCGGTGGGGGCCGACACGTTCAGCGCCCAGTTCCCGGTCGTGGCGATGATCTTCGGCCAGTCGGGTCTGATCGCCGGCGCGGCGATCGAGGGGACGAAATACACCCGCGTCATCCCCTCGGCCCTGCCCAACGTCCAGTTCGGCAATCTGGGCCTGCCGCCGATGGGCGTGCAGGGCTAGGATCGCGACAACAGAGCCCCGCGGTCATCGGCCAGACCGATGACCATCGCGGCCTCGAACCCGCCCTCGACCTGCGTGACCTCGGCATAGGCGCCCTGCCCCGCGCGGCGCGCGATGCCGTCCTGATCGTTGAAGATCCGCCCCCGCGTGCTGTCGCGGGCGTAATCGGGCAGCTGGTCGAACACCGCACGGCTGAAGCGGTCGGGAAAGAAGATCTGACCGGTCAGCAGGTCGCGTTCCCCCACCAGCACCTTGAAATGCACATGCGCCGTGCGACCCTGATACCATCCGGGCCAAATGGTGCGGAACGCCGCCCGCCCGGCCTGGTTGGTCACCTGCGCGCCGCGCAGGAAGGTCTCTCCGCTCAGGTCGCCCTGCTGCTGGCCGGGATAGCCGCTGTAGTTGCCCTGCGCGTCGCAATGCCAGACATCCACCCGCGCGCCCTGGATGGGCCGGCAGGCCGCATCCACCACCTGCAACCGCAGCGCCAGCGGATAGCCCGCGCGCCCGTCGCGGATGTCGCCGCGCATCAGGCGCGGATCGAAGTAGAACGGCCCCTGCGTCGTCGCCGGGGTCACCTGGCAGACGTTTGCGGCGATCAGCCGGGCGGCACGGGCATCCTGGGCCAGCGCCTGCCCCACCGCCCCGATGCCCAGCACGGACGGCGCGGCGATGGCCAGGCTTCGCAACAGCTGACGGCGGTCGATCATCGGGCATCTCCTGTGGTCGGGATGCCATGATGCCCGGCGGGGCGCGCGGGCAAAGTCACATTGCCGTCAGGCGCCCTCGGTCGAGGTCAGGTGCCGCAGGCCGTGCGTCACGTCGGCCCGCACCGCCAGGCGCAGCGCGGGCTCGTCACCGGCGCGCAGCGCGGCCAGGATCATGCGGTGATGGCGCGGCGGTTCGTTGCGCCGCACACGACCGTAAAGCGCGCGCATCGTCGGTCCCAGCTGCAGCCAGATCGTCTCCAGCATGGCCAGCATCGCGGGGGCCTGCGCCCGCAGATACAGCATGCGGTGAAAATCCAGGTTGCAGCGGATATAACCCACGGCATCGTGGCGCTCGACGGCATCCGCGATCCGTCCGTTCATCACCGCCAGACGGTCGATCAGCGCGAAATGCGCCCGCGGCAGGGCGCGGGCCGCCAGCTCGGGCTCGATCAGCGCGCGCAGGGCGGCCAGTTCCTCGATCCGGTCGTCGGACAGGGCCGGTGTGGCCACGCGTCCCGATCCCGACAGGGTCAGCGCGCCTTCGGCGACCAGGCGGCGCACGGCCTCGCGCGCGGGGGTCATCGACAGGTTGTGATCGCGCGCGATGCCGCGCAGCGTCAGCGCCTTGCCCGGCGGCAGTTCCCCCAGCATGATCTGGCTGCGCAGGCTGCGATACAGGCGTTCATGGGCGGTGGGGTCGGTCGGGCTCATGGCCATGATGTGATCACAAATCCGGGCTGCGTCAATCGCGGAACCGCCACAGCATCAGATCGCCCCCCTGCGCGCGCAGCCACGCCCGATGCGGGGCATGACCGGGCATCAGCGCCTCGACCTGGGCCCAGAACCTGGCCGAATGATCCATATGCGCCAGATGCGCGACCTCGTGCGCCGCGACATAGTCCAGCACGACCGGCGGCGCCATCGCCAAGCGCCACGAGAACATCAGCCGCCCGTCATGGGTGCAGCTGCCCCACCGGGACCGCGTGTCGCGCAGGGCGATGGCGGCATAGGGCCGCCCCAGTGCCTCCGCAAATCGGTCGCAGGCCACCCGCAGGCGCAGCATCGCCAGATGCTTCAGCCAGGCGGCCGCAACGGCGCCCGCCGGGCGTCCTTCGGGGATCAGCAGGCGGTCGTCCTGAACCTGGGCGCGCCGCACCGGCGCCGGTGTCAAGATCAGCGCCCGCCCCTCGACCGGCAGGGCCGCGCCGGGCACCGCCGCCTGTCGCAGGGGCAGCCGGCCCACCGCCGCGCGCAGCCAGTCCCGGCGCGACCGCGCGAAATCCTGTCCCTCGGCCAGGGGTACCCCCACGGGCAGGGTCAGCACCGCGCCCGACCCGTCGCGGGGCACGCGCAGGGTCATCCGCCGTGCGCGCGGCGACCGCCGCAGACGCACCGCCAGCCCCTCTTCGATGATGATCTGCTGATCGCCGCTTGCCATGCCCGCCTTGGCCTGCCAGATAAAGCCTTTGACACCCCTTGGCCTCTGTGGCAGGGGATCACCCGATTTCCCCTAATCGCGGCTGAAGGAGAATACCATGCCCAAAGAGGAATGGGGCACCAAACGCCTGTGCCCGCATTGCGCCACCCGCTTTTACGACCTGAAGGCAGATCCGATGACCTGCCCGGCCTGCGGGAACACGTTCACGGTGACCAGCCTGACCGACGGTCGTGGCAAGACGCTTGTGACCGAGAAGACGGCCGCGGCGAACGATGACGACGAACTGGTCGACGACGAAGAGGATATCGCCGACGACGCGGGCGAGATCGACGACGACCTGCTGGAAGAGGACGACGACGACGGCGACGTGTCGCTGGACGACATCGCCGATGTCGCGGGCGACGAAGAGGAATAAGACCCAAGGCCGCGCCCGAAATGGCGCGGCCTTCTTCGTTGCGGCGCATCGATGCGGAGCGCCGCGCAGGCCTGCCGGGGGAATTTCCGGAAACTGCACGGCACCGCCGATTTTCCGCTTGCACCCCGCCGCGCCCCCTCCTATAGACCCCACACGCGGCGGCGCAGACGCGCTTCGCGGACCTCACGGTGGGGCCATAGCTCAGTTGGTAGAGCGCTTGAATGGCATTCAAGAGGTCAGGGGTTCGATTCCCCTTGGCTCCACCATTAGACTTTCCTTGACATTTCAGACAGCTGAGCCGACCCGCAAGGCCGGCCTGTCTAGACGTCGATCTTGAAGCCTGGCAGCCAGCGGTGCAGCATCGTCCCCGGCAAGTGAACGGCCGGTCGCGACAGCGTCGTACGCAACAGGCCGCGGCGGGCCGGATGGGCATTCCCCTCGACCCGCATGTTCTGGCGCTGCATCGCATAGCGTACGCCGGTAACCGGCCCGTCGATGGTCAGGTGCAGATCATGGCCGTCAAGGGCCAGCGCGGTGATCATGCCGCCGCCGGTGACCTCGACGCCCAGAAACGCGTCGATGCCCCGGCCGCCATAGGGCGAGGCCTGATGGGCCGCCAGGGCTTCGTCCGGGCGCAGGGCAAAGCTCAACGTGATCCGGTCTCCCTGACGCCGTGCGGTCGGGCGCGGGATCGTCCAGCCGCGCCCTGTCATGGTTTCTCGCAGGGCCCATGCCGCCAGCTCTCCCATGATGCGGGAATGGTGCAGGTCCGGGTGCACGCGGTCGGACAGGGCCGAGGGATAGATCGGCCCCACCATCACGGCATCGTCGCGCCCGGCCACGAAGGCCAGCTGATCAGCGGCGGCATGGTTCGTGTCGCTGCCGTGATGCGACTGGTCCGACCCCGCGGTCTGCATCAACAGGATCATCTTGCGCGCGGCGGGGTAAAGATCGTCCAGCCGGGCCCGGATGCGGTTCCAGTGCGCCTGCAAGGCGTTCAGATACACACCCGGCGCGGCTTGGCGGTCGGCTTCTCCCTGGATCCAGAAATAGACGACCGTCTCTGGCGCGCTCCCCTCCCGCAAATACGCAAGGTGCGTGCCGTTGATGATCATGTCCATGTTTTGACGGACCAGCCCGTCGGACTGATCCAAAACGGCGATGGTCTGCCCGGAGACTGGGCTGCCTGAAACAGCAATCGGTGCGTACCTGCAATGACCGGCATACTCGCTGTTCAGGCCGGACAGCGCTTGAGCCATCGAAAGCGCCGGTGGCATCGGCCCTGCTATGCTAACGCGTGCGAAGACGGCTTCAGAAACATCGACAGGCCCAACACGCATTTGTAGCCCTTGGAGATCGACTAAACGTCTTTCAGATCCGGTGTAGAGCCCACTGAGCATCTTTACATCAGGGCGGCCCAAGTCGGCCAGTTCCAGCTTGTCGTTCGCAGGCACATCCGGCCCTAACGCCAGCGACTGGCCATTAAAATGGATAAGCATTGGCGATCCGGGCACCAGTTTTTCGGCTGATGCCCACCATGACGACATCCACGTTCGTAAGTCAGCGTACCCGCCCCTCTCAAAAAGATGCATTCGCAACGCGTGCAGTCTTATGGGAGCTTTATTGCCGATTTGAATCTGACGGATTTGTAGCTGATCAATGGGATCGTGGGACCTGCTCTCTTCGATCATTCCGTCACTGTGATAGGTGATCAGATGACCGTCCGCAGTCATTAGGAAGGTCACCGTTTGCCGATTTTGCAATCGACTGACGAAATCCATCCGCGCGGCACCAGCCCGTACAATCCACCGCGTCCCCATATCCCGAAACGAAAGGTTTCGCCCATTAGCATCGATCAAGGACAATATGGTCGCATGAGGAGATGGCGCGTCCTGAGAAAAGCTGAACTCTAGCAGCACGGCGGTGGCATTGAGATATCCCGTCGCAGGCAGGACGCATCGCAGGCTGGTACCCTGGACAATATCGATCCCATCCGGCCCGGCGGACAGAACCGTGCCGGGCGGATGCGCCCTGAGCGAAAGGTCGCGCTGGCCCTGCAGCGTGACCGCGGCGACCTGACTGTCCGGGGTGTCAGGCAGCGTCAGGACCATGGGCGCAGGCACCGATGCGCCATCCGACCCCGGGGTCGAGCCGTCGGACACGTTGCTGCCGGTCATCGGGGCGGCGACATCCGACCGGACCTGCCCGATGCCGAGAGATCATGGCCCCTCATGCCGAGGCCTTGGCCGTTCTTCTGGCGTGGCGTTCCAGATTTTCGTCCAACGGGTTGAAGGCCTGTCCGTGCAGGTCGGCGATTCGCTGCAGATCCGCGTCGCGCTGGCTGTCGGTCAGTGCCGGCCATGGCGTGTCGCCGCTAATCATGCCGCGATCGCGCAGCATCCGCCAGGTCCGCGGAAAGTCCATTTCGCCAAACGACCCACGTCCGGGGCGCAGCGCGCCGCCCTGAACCCAGTCGCGTTCCAAGGTGTTGATCTCGAACGCGGTCATGCCAGTGAAGGTCTGCAGCTGGCGCACGAAGCCGGGTGCAAAGTCCATGCTGCGCCGGGTCAGGATCGCCACCCGCTGCGCGGCATTGCCGACATAGGCCATCATGTGCAGCGGAGAGCAGTCGACCGTGATGATGTCCCGCGCGGCCTTGTAGTGCGCGATCTGGACCGCCGCAGGGTGCTTTTGCGGATGGAACATCTGATAGCCTTCCTGGGCCAGATATTCTTCCAGCAGGCTTTCGGCGATCAGGCCGCCACGCTGCGCGGGCAGCAGGCTGCGCGAGACATAGATCCGTTCGGGCCCCGCCGGGTCGATCCCCGCGCCGGCATGCGCGCCGACAAAGTCGCGGAACTTGGCGCTGCCCACGGTCAGATCGCCCATGCCGACGCCTTGGCGCGGCACGTGCAGACGCTCGACCCGGGTGGGCGTGGTGATGCAGCGGACCGGCACATCCAGTCCCAACGAATCCATCAGCGGCCGCAGGGCCTTGAGCATCGGTTCCAGGTTGGCCGAGCTTTGCTTGGGCGTGAACAGCACGCCGTCGATCTGGCCCCGCAGCGCGTCCAGCGCCCATGCACGGGCAAAGCTTTCGGTGATGAAATGGCCGAAATGGCCGTACAGCGTCCCCCCGAACATCCAGCAGCCGGACAGGGTTTCGACCGTGTCGGGCATGGCGGGGGCGGCATTCACGGGCTCTCGGCTGTTCGACCAGCTGATCGAGTTTTCGACCATCCGCCCGTCGGGTGTCAGAACGCCCGACGCCTGCTGGCGGCCCCGCCCGTCAACGGGCGGTGGCACCAGGATCGCGTCCTGAACAAGAACCAGATCGTCGGGGGCTTCGAGGTCGAACATCGTCAAACGCTCCGATGGCTGCAAATCTTCGGGATGAAATGGTACATGATGCTTCAACTCAAGAGAGAACGGTACAGGACCGGAACGATCCGGTCCAGCCGCTACACGCCCCGGCCACGCTCAAATGCAGCAAATGCCGTTCGGACGGACGGGATGACCGCGGCAATCCACCCCGGCGGCATTCCCGTCCGGCACGCCGCGGTGTCGTGGCCCTATCGGGCGGTGGCGCGGCTGAACACGTCGTTCGGATAGGTCTGATCGGCGATCCGGAACGCCGTGGTGCCGACCCTGTCGAATCCGTTCCCTTGATAGAAGGCGATCGCCGGGGCGTTCTCGGCATTCGTCGTCAGCCAGACCGAACCGGCGCCCTTGCCCGCCGCATGATCCAACCCCTGGTGGAGAAGCGCCCGACCCAGACCGCGGCCTTGGTGCCGCGGCTGGACATAGAGGGTGGATATCTCGGTCGTGGAGCAGCCAGCGACGGGCGCCGCCTTTCCGCTGCTGATGCGGATGAATGCGTCCGGCCCGTCGTCGTTCTGAGAGACGATGACATGTTCGTCCGGGTCGCAGATCACCGCGGCCAGCCTTGCGGGGGTGAACTGTGTCAGGGCGTAGGTGGCAAAAGCGTCGCTGACGCCGCGACGGATGTACGTGCCCAGCCAGACCTCGATCGAGATGGCGGCAAGCATCGGGGCATCGGAAGGTTCGGCAAGGCGAAATCTCATGCCATCGCCTTTGATCGGGACGTTGCGTGCGGGCCCACCGGCAACCAGTTCATACGCCGCAAATCCGGCAGGATACCGGTGCCGCAGATGGCCGCGTTCCGATGGTTGGTCGGGTGCGATCAGTCATGGCCGCCGGCCTGGAACAGGGTTTCGGCGGACGCGTCCGGGGCGGAATCGCTGTCCATCGTATCCTCGGCGGACAGGATGTGGACCTGCATCATGCGTTCGGCCCAGTGCGGTCTGCGGGCGGCGATGGCGGCGGCGATCTCCAGGTGATGTCGGGCCGAACGGCGCCGCTGCTGGGGCGTGAAGCGGCGGAAGGTGCGCGTGACCAGCGCCACGTCGACCGTCGCGCGGATCAGGTGCATCAGTCTTGGGGACTGCGTCGCCTCGGCGATCAGCGCGTGGAACCGGGCGTTCTCCTGGTCGATGCCGGCGATCAAGGCCTCGCTGTCCTCGGCGACCTGCGCCAGCGCCTGCATGCGGTGGGCGGAGGCGGTCAGCGACTCGATCTGGGCAGGCGTCGCGCGTTCGGCGGCCTTGGCGGCGGCATAGGATTCCAGCCGCAATCGCAGTTCGAAGATCTCGCGGACCTCGTCGGCGTCGGGGACCACGCACCACAGCCCCTGCCCCTTGCGACGCTCCAGCAGTCCCTCCAGCAGCAGGCGCTTGATCGCCTCGCGGATGGGCGTGCGCGAGATGCCCAGGTCCTCGGCCAGCCCGACCTCGGTCACCTTGTGGTCGGACGGCAGGCGTCGCTCCAGGATCGCCTGGCGTAGTTCGCGATAGGCCCGCCTGGACGCACTTTCCGCTGATTCCGGCTGCATCTCGAACCCTTCCGCCACGTGCTGCTGGGGCGCAGTTCATCATCTGGTCGGGGGCATTACAATCCCCGGCAATGAGTGCAGGAAAGCCGGCATGCTTCACTGGTACCGTAGAAAATCGATCTTCAGCCCAAAAATTGGATACAAATTTTAGGCCGCGCGGATTACACCCGTCATGAACGCATCAGGGAGGGATGGCAATGACAGGGAAAGCACCGTTCGGGCCGCTGCAGGGCCTGCGGGTCGTCGAAATGGGGCAGCTTTTGGCGGGACCGTTCGTCGGCAGCCGCTGCGCCGATTTCGGGGCCGAGGTCATCAAGGTCGAGGCGCCGGGCAGCGGCGATCCGATCCGCAGCTGGGGCCGCCTGCAGCACGAGGGCAAGACGCTGTGGTGGCCGATCATGGCACGCAACAAGAAATCCGTCTCGATCAACCTGCGTGCCGCCGAGGGGCAGGAGCTGGCGCGGTCGCTGATCGCGCAGGCCGATGTCCTGATCGAGAACTTCAAGCCCGGCACCCTGGAACGGTGGGGCATGAGCCCGGAGCAGCTGCACGCCCTGAACCCCGGGCTGGTGATCGTGCGGGTCTCGGGCTTTGGCCAGACCGGCCCCTATGCGGCGCGACCCGGCTTTGCGTCGGTGGGCGAGGCGATGTCGGGGCTGCGCTATATCAACGGTTATCCGGACATGCCACCGCCGCGCTATGGCATCTCGCTTGGCGACACGCTGACGGCGCTGTTCGCGTTCGAGGGGATGATGATGGCGCTGTATCACCGCGACCGGAACGGCGGGCGCGGCCAGGTCGTGGACGCGGCCATCACCGAAAGCTGCTTTGCGATGCTGGAAAGCACGGTCACGGAATATTCCAAGGCCGGAGAGGTCCGTCAGCCGTCCGGCACCGGGCTTGCCAAGATCGCGCCGTCGAACATCTATCCGGCCAGAGACGGCACCTATGTCGTAATCGCGGCCAATGTGGATGCGATGTTCCGCCGCCTGACGCAGGCGATGGGCCAGCCGCATCTGGCGGACGATCCGCGCTTCGTAACGCATATCGCGCGGGGCGAGAACGCGGGGCTGCTGGATTCGATGATCGCGACCTGGTCCGCATCGCTGGACGTGGCCGACCTGACCGCGCGGCTGGAACAGTTCGGCGTGGTCTTCGGCCCGATCAACTCGATCGCCGAGGTCGTCCAGGACCCGCATTTCCGCGAACGCGGCATGGTGCGTGACCATCACGACGACGATTTCGGCACGATCACCGTTCCCGGCGTCTTCCCGGTCCTGTCCGAGACGCCCGGCGACATCGCCTGGCTGGGCCCGCAGGAGGTGGGCGCGCACAACGCTGAGATCTATGCCCGGATCGGCCTTGGCGAGGAGACGATCGAGGATCTCAAGGTGCGGGGCGTGATATGAGCGTCACGATCTGCGAGGTCGGCCCGCGCGACGGGCTGCAGAACCTGCCGCGCCTGTTCTCGGTCCAGGAGCGGGCGCATCTGATCGCCGAACTGGCAGCCGCGGGGCTGCGCCAGATCGAGGCGGTCAGCATGGTGAACCCGGCCCGCGTCCCGCAGATGGCGGATGCCGAGGCGGTGCTGGAGGCGCTGCCGCCCCTGCCGGCGGTCCAGCTGTCGGCCCTGGTCCTGAACCGCAGGGGGGCCGAACGGGCGCTGGCGACCGGGGTGCGCGAACTGCGCTTTGCGGTCGTCGCGTCGGACACGTTCTGCCGGCGCAACCAGAACATGGGCAGCGACGACAGCCTCGCGGCCTTTGCCGCCGTGGCGCCGATGGTCGGCCAGGCCGGGCGGCAGCTGACCGGCGTGATCGCCACCGCCTATGGCTGCCCGTTCGAGGGAGAGATCGCGCCCGCGCGGATCGCGCAGATGGCAGAGGCGCTGCGCGCGGCGGGTGCCGACCGGATCGTGCTGGCCGACACGATCGGCGTCGCCGCCCCCCGCGACATCGCGCGGGTCCATGACGCCTGCCGCGACGCGCTGGACGGCCTTGCCTGGGGCGTGCACCTGCACAACACGCGCAACACCGGCTATGCCAACCTGATGACGGCGCTGGAACGCGGCGCCGGCATCATAGATGCGTCCATCGGGGGGCTTGGCGGCTGTCCCTTCGCGCCCCGCGCCACCGGCAACATCGCGACCGAGGACGTGCATTACCTGCTGCACCGCGAGGGGATCGACACCGGCCTGGATCACGACCGGCTGGCCCTGCTGGTGGAGTGGCTGGCCGAACGCGTGCCCGACAAGATCACCGGCCAGCTGGCCCGCGCAGGCTGGTTCGGCGCCTGACCTGCATCGGCGCCCGGCCGTCCGGCCGGGCGCCGATCACTACAGCCCCGGTATCGCCAGGACGATCTGAGGGAACAGCGCGATCAGAAACACCGACCCCAGCATGATCGCGACAAAGGGCAGCGCGCCCTTGGCCACCACCGACAACGGCGCGCGGTCCAGCGACTGGATCACGAACAGGTTCAGCCCGACCGGCGGGGTGATCAGCGCGACCTCGATCAGCAGCACGAAGAAGATGCCGAACCAGATCGGATCGATGCCAAGCGCGATCACCGTCGGCATCAGCACCGGCACCATGATCAGCAGCATCGACATGCTTTCCAGGAAGAAGCCGATGAAGATCAGCATGACCGCGATCAGCAGCAGCGCCAGCGTCGCCGTGTTGAAGTAGTCCTCGAACAGCCAAGCCAGTTGCGCGGGCAGCTGATAGAGGGTGATCGCCTGGCCGAAGATCTTGGCGCCGATGACGATCAGGAAGATGACCGTCGTCGTCTTGACCGTGTCGCGCACCGCGCCCAGGAACACCGCGCGGCTAAGCCGCCCGCCCGCCGCCAGGATCAGCAACGCGACGGATGCGCCGATGCCCGAGGCCTCGGTCGGGGTGAAGATCCCGCCATAGATGCCGCCCAGGATCGTGCCCGCCAGCAGAAGCGTCGGCAGGGCGCGCCGCGTCGCGGCCAGACGTTCGTGCCATGTCGCGCGCGGCATCGCCTGATGCGTGCCCTGAATCGCCGATGCGATGACGACATAGACGCCGAACAGCACGATCAGCAGGATGCCCGGGCCGACGCCGGCCAGAAACAGCTGGCCGATGCTTTGTTCAGTGATCGCGCCATAGATGATCAGCGGGACCGAGGGCGGGATGATGATCCCCAGCGTGCCGCCCGCGGCCATCAGGCCCAATGTCAGGCTGCGCGAATAGCCGCGCTTGACCATCTCGGGGATGGCGACGGTGCCGACGGTCGCGGCCGTGGTGATCGAGCTGCCCGAAATGGCCGAGAAGACCCCGCAGGACAGCAGCGCCGCGATGCCCAGACCGCCGGGCCAATGCCCCACCCAGCTCTGCATCGCGACGAACAGGTCGCGCCCGATCCCCCCGCGCAGCAGCAGGTTCGACATCAGCAGGAACAGCGGGATGGCCAGCAGCACGAAATCGTTGATGCCGCCGAACAGCGTGCTGGCGACCATCGACAGCGGCAACCCGTCGATGGCCAACAGCCCCGCACCCAGGATGCCCAGCGTGAAGGCCACCGGAATGCCGGTCATCAGCAGCGCCAGAAGCGCGCCGAAGATCAGGAACGGGGTCATCGTCCGGCCTCCCCAGGGGCGTTGTGCGACAGCTCCTGTTCGGCGCTGCTGGCAAAATCGGGGGCGGGACGGCCCGGCAGCCGGATCAGGTCCGCCAGCGCCTGCAAGGCCAGGATCGCAAAGCCAAGGACGATCGGCAGTTCGGCAATCCAGGTCGGCATCCGCAGCATCGAGGGCTGGCGCCGCCCGAAGGCGATCGAATCCAGCATCGACCCCGTGGCGACCCACAGAACAAAGATCGAGAACCCCAGGATCGCCACAAGGCTCAGCGCCTCGGCCGCCTTGCGGCCTGCGGGGGGTAGTTGCCCGATGACGGCGGTGATGCGGATCATGTGCCCGTCGCGCAGGCAATAGCCCATCGCCAGGAAGGTCAGCCAGATCATCACTGTGGTCGCGACGTCCGATGTCCAATGCGTGGGGGCGCGAAAGACATAGCGCGCCACCACCTCATAGGTCAGCAGCATCGTCATGGCGACGATGCCCACCTCGGACAGGCGCGCCGCGATCAGCGACAGCCCGTCCGCCAGGCGCAGCGCGCCACGGGATGCAGTCATGCCCCTGCCCTCAGCGCAGCGCGTCGAGCGCCGTCAGAAGCTGGTCTCCCGCCTCGCCCGCCTCCTGGCGGAACTGCTCGACCGCGGGGCGGGTGGCCTCCTGCCAGACGGCGATCTGCTCGGGCGTCAGTTCGGTGACGGTCGCATGGCCGTTCTCGGCCAGCCACTGCGCGGCCTCGACATTCTCGGCCTCGGTCTCGGCGCGCATCTTCTCCTCGGCGCGGATGGCGGCCTCGGTCATCCAGGCCTGCTCCTGTTCGGACATGCTGTCCCACAGGGCCGGGTTGATGACCGCGATGAATTCGGCCAGGCCGTGGCTGGTCATGGTGACATGATCCATCACCTCATAAAGCGCACGCGACTTGACCGCGGTGGTCCCGCTCATCCCGATATCGACTAGGCCGCGCTGATAGGCCACGAACTGCTCGGCGCCGCCGACGACCACCGCCGATCCGCCTACGGCCTCGATCAGATCGCCCGTGGGCTTGCCGGTCGCACGCACCATCTTGCCGCGCATGTCCTCCGGAGAGACGACCGGCGCGCCCTTGGACAGCATCTGCACCGGGCCGTAGTCCTGCCACCACAGCACCTTGGACCCGGCCTCCAGCAGCAGGTTGTCAAAGGTCGTGCGGAACGCGCCTTTGCGGTCGGCGGCGCGCGCCAGGATCTGATAGTTCGGGAACATGAACGCGACCGAGAAGATGCCGGCCGCCGGGACGGACCCTGCATATTCGTCGGCCAGCACGATGCCCATGTCGATCGCGCCGCTGGAGATCGCCTGCGGCACCTCCTGCCCCTTGAACAGCGACGCGCTGTCAAAGACGCGCACGGTCATCTCGCCGCCGGAAATCTCGTTCAGCTGTTCGGCGAAATAATGGGTGTTCGCGCCGACGGGGTGGTTGGCACCGACCTGGACGGTCATGCGCAAGGTCCGCTCGGCCGACGCATCCCCGGCCATCAGGCACATCGCGCCGCTCATGACGGCAGCCGCTATCGCGTGTTTCATCACTTCCTCCCTGATATTCCCGGCCCCTCGCCGTGATCCGGCCGCTCCTCCCCGAGCGCCGGCGCCTTCAGATAATGCATACAATATTTTTGCTGTAAAGCGGCGCAGACAATCTGGTAACGCCGTTAAACGTGCAGAAAGGGCATCGACGAATAATAGTATCGGCCGCCCAACTCGCCTTGCACACAATTTCCGTCAAGGGTTCGTCCATTAACGGATGACCCCAATGCTTTGGGCAACGCCACCTTTCCAGCATCCAAAGCAGCGTCAATCGACCGCGACCGGTGCGAACCCGATTGCCGTCATGGGCGCGATGGTGTCGTATCGGCGGCGAAACGATCAGGGACCTACAATGCGACCATATCTTGCCGCCTTTCTTGCGCTCATGACGGTCACGGCCTGCGCGGTCGGCTCCGGCGCGGTGGTGCAGGGTGCCGGCCCCGACGACCTTCTCAAGCTGCGCGAGGGGCCGGGGCTGAACCATAGGATCATCATCGGCCTGCCCGACGGCACGCGCCTGACGCGGCAGAACTGCGTGACCACCGACGGTAAGGTCTGGTGCAGGGTGATGCTTGCCGACCGGCCCAGCGTCTCGGGCTATGTGGCGGCAGAATACCTGGCGCATCGCTGA
This sequence comes from Paracoccus haeundaensis, assembly GCF_006239215.1. Classification (NCBI taxonomy): domain Bacteria; kingdom Pseudomonadati; phylum Pseudomonadota; class Alphaproteobacteria; order Rhodobacterales; family Paracoccaceae; genus Paracoccus; species Paracoccus haeundaensis. The sequence goes on along the minus strand of NZ_VDDC01000020.1, from coordinate 47,587 downwards.
CGGCGGTCAGTCCGCCGGGCGCCCCTCGCGCACGCCGGACTGGGCGATGATCTCGGACACCAGGTGCTCCCGGCGATAAGCCATGACATGCACGCCGCTGACACCCGCAATCGCGCGGATCTGCTGGATCAGCTCGATGCACAAGCGCTTGCCCTCCTCGCCGGGATCGGCGGCCCGCTCCATCCGGGCGATCACCGCGTCCGGGATATGGACGCCGGGAACGTTGCTGCGCATCCAGCGCGCGGCCCTGGCCGAGGCCAGCGGGCCGACCCCGGCCAGGATGAACACCCGCCGGTCCAGGCCTAGGTCGCGGACCCGCGCCATGAAGCGCGCGAAGGTCGGGACGTCGAAGATATAGTTCGTCTGGATGAAGTCCGCGCCCGCCTCGACCTTCTTGGCCAGGCGGTCGGGACGCCAGTCCAACGGCGCGATGCAGGGGTTCTCGGCCGCGCCCAGGAACATGCGCGGCGGGCTGGTGATGCGGCGGCCCGACAGGAACATGCCATCGTCGCGCATCGTCCGGATGGTGCGCAGCAGCGAGATCGAATCCAGATCGAAGACCGGCAGCGCGCCGGGCTGATCGCCCACCCCCACTCCGTCGCCGGTCAGGCACAGCACGTTGCGCACCCCCATCGCCGCCGCCCCCAGCACGTCCCCCTGGATCGCGATGCGGTTCCGGTCGCGGCACGATATCTGATAGACCGTCCCGATCCCCGCCCGCGTCAGCAGGGCCGAGATGCCGATCGACGACATGTGGCAGTTGGCCCCCGACGCATCCGTCGCGTTGATCGCGTCGGCGACCCGGGCCAGCGGGCGCGCAGCGGCAAAGACATCCGCGGGGTCTGCGCTGTCGGGCGGGTTCAGTTCGGCGGTGACCGCGAAATGACCCTGGCGCAGCACGCGCTCTAACCGGCTGCCCGACACGTGGCCGGGGGGCGGCGGGTCATAGGACGGCTGCCAGCGGTCGAAATCGACGGGCGGGAGGTCGGTCATCGGCGCGGCCCCCGGTCGGCCGGTCGCGGCTCGACCGCAAGGGGCGCGGCCGCCGGTTCATGGGCGCGGGCCTGCGGAAAGGCGCGGGCGATGGTGCCGCGGGGGGCGTCGGGCGGCCCGGCCGGGTGCGCCGCCTTTTCGCGCGCAACGCGCAGCCAGGACGACGACCCCTGCAGGCTGCGGTCCACGGGCGGCTGGACGTCGCCGATCCGCGCGCCGTCGCGCATCCGGGCGGCCCCCTCCCAGGCCATCACCCAGACACAGCGCATCTGCGGATCGACCTCGCAGAAGCCGCCGGGGCGCACGCCGCCGCAGGGACCGTTCCGCAATGTCTTGGGGCAGTTCATCGGGCAGGACATGCCGGTCGAGGACAGCACGCATTGCCCGCACATCCGGCAGTCGAACAGCAGGCCCTTGGTCAACCGCTCGACCGCGGCGACGGGGCGTTCCAGCCGGTGATACCCGATGCGCCGGAACAGCGGGTCCAGGGCGACCAGAGCGGCCTCGAACCGGACATAGACCCATTCGAAGGCGCGGGCATGACGGACGGCAAGACGGCGAAGGCGGTACATGCTATCCGCCCCGCCGCATGGAAGGCCGGTTGCCCATCATGTCGCCGCGTTCAGTCGCCCGACCCGATCGCGCAGCACGCGCGTCCCGATCGGGCGAGGTGATTGAACAGGTCGGGCGTGTTCGCCGGGTGCCAGACGGGCAACGCACCGGAGCAACCCCGGTCACCCGCCCGCATGCGACCAGCCCCTTGCGGGCGCAGGGCGACAATGCACCACGCGTCGCCGGAAAGGTGCGCCCTGCCCCGGGGGGCTGCAGCGACATCGCCTTATCGCGCATCTGCATCCTCAGACATCAGCACGCGGCGGTCCCCGGACAGAGGCACCATCCGCGTCGGGGGGCAGGACAGATCGGACATGTCTGAGGCTCCGTGATCCGGGGGCAGGGTCAGGCGACGGCGATGGTCTTCTTGGGGTCGTGAAAGGGCCGCTCGACGATGGTCGCGGACCGCGTGCCGTCCGGGGTCCGGACCTGAACCTGGGCGCCCATCTGTGCCGATCCGGCCGACAGCATCGCCAGCGCGATGTTGCGATCCAGCCGTGGCGAATGGATCGCCGAGGTGACCTTGCCCACGACCTGGCCGTCACGGGTGACGGGCCAGAAGGTCGTGTTCGGCCCCTTCAGCGGCGCGCCGTCAATCACCAGGCCGACCTGGCGGCGGGCGGGGCCGTCGGCCTTGATTCGGCGCAGTGCGTCCTTGCCGATGAAATCGGCCTCGATGTCCAGGTCGACCAGCCGGTCCAGACCCAGCTCATAGGGATTGGTGTCGATGTCGGCATCGGCATGATAGGACAGCATCGCCCCCTCGATCCGGCGGATCGAAGAAGTGTGGCCCGCCTTCAGCCCCAGGGGCGCACCCGCGGCCATGATCCGCTCCCACAGCGCGTCGCCGCGGCTGCCGTCCTGCAGATACAACTCGTATCCCAGCTCGCTGGACCAGCCGGTGCGCGACACGATCAGCGGGATGCCGTTCAGATCGACCCTGCGCAACCAGTAATAGCGCAGGTCCATGATCGCGTCGCCGAACAGCGCCCGCATCACCGCACCCGATTTCGGCCCCTGCAGCTGCAGGGGCGACACGTCCGGTTCCCTGATCGTGACGTCCATTCCCGAATTCACCGCGACCCCCTGCGCCCAAAGCAGGATGTCACTGTCGGCCAGCGATATCCAGAAATGGTTTTCCGCCAGCCGCAGCAGGACCGGGTCGTTCAGGATGCCGCCCTGGGCATTCGTGATCAGCACGTATTTGCACTGTCCGACCGCCATCTTGGACAGGTCGCGCGGGGTCAGCATCTGGACAAACCGCGCCGCGTCGGGGCCGGTGATCTCGACCTGACGCTCGACGGCGACGTCGCACAGGATCGCGTCGTTGATCAGGTTCCAGAAGTTCTGCACCGGATCACCAAAGTCGCGCGGGATGTACATGTGGTTATAGACCGAGAACCCCGTGGCGCCCCATCGGACGGTCGCGTCGAAATAGGGGGACTTGCGGATCTGGGTTCCGAAACCGAAATCTTGGATCTGGGTCATCTGACGTCTTCTTCCACGAAAATGGGCCGGTGGCCGGGGCGGGACATCTGCCATCTAAGCGCGGATGCGGACGACGCACGGGCCAAATCCGGCGCGCAAACAGTCTGGTCGGGCTGTTCTTGGAGTGGACTGCAGACCGGACGGTCTTGGCCAGAGAATCCCGCGCCGGGTCAGGCGGGGTGCGCGGGCGCGCGCGTCAGCGCCTTTAGGTCGGGCTGTGCCGCCTTGACCTGTCGCGTGACGATATAGGTCATATAGCGCTGGATCCCCAGATCGGCCTCCAGCAGCGATTCCATCAGGGTCTGGAACGCCGTCAGGCTTTGGGTGACGACCTTGAGGACATAATCCATCCCGCCGCCGGTCGCGATGCATTCGGTGATCTCCGGCAGGGCGCCGATATGGCTTTCGAACCGGTCGAAATCGACCTTGCGGTGCTGCGCCAGCGATACGGTGACGACGACCTGGGTGACATTGGCAATGCGCTCCAGCGCGATGTCGGCCCGGTATCCCCGGATCAGCCCGGCCTCGCGCAGCCGCGTCAGCCGCGCCCAGCAGGGGGTGGGCGACAGGTTCACCAGCTCGGCCAGTCGCGCCTTGCTCAGCTGCCCGTGCTGCTGCACGGCCGCAAGGATGCGGATGTCGGTCGCATCAAGGCCTGGCCTGCTCATCCATCGCCTCACTTGCCGTCACGGACGGCGAACATTGCCCACGGCCCTGCTGCCCGGAAACGGGCGGGCGGGCCATCGTCGCGATCAGACCGTGTCCAGGTACAGCTCGACCGTCTCCTCGTCGGACAGCTCGGCCATGTAATGCAGCTCCTGGCGCTTGGTCATCAGATAGTTGTCGACCAGATGCGCGGGCAGGATGCGGCGGATCTCGGGGCAGCTGTCGAACGCCTCGATCGCGGCGCCCCAGTCGCCGGGCAGCTGCGCCAGCTTCTGGTCATAGGCGTTGCCCTTGAAGGGCGCGGGGGCGACCAGCTGGTCCTCGATCCCGTTCAGCGCGGCCCCCAGGATGGCGGCGATGGTCAGATAGGGGTTCACGTCGCCGCCAGCCACGCGATGCTCGATCCGCCGGGCCTTGGGGCCCGAGGACGGGATGCGGATCGCGGCGGTGCGGTTCTCATAGGCCCAGCCGATGCCGGTCGGGGCATGGGCGTTGGGAACCAGGCGGTCAAAGCTGTTCTCGTGCGGGGCAAAGAGCAGGGTCGATCCGGGCATGGCACGCAGGCAGCCGGCGACGGCCTGGCGCAGCGCCTCGGTCCCCTCCTCTCCGCCATTGTCGAAGATGTTTCGCCCGGCCCGGTCCAGGATCGAGAAATGCATGTGCATCCCGTTGCCCGCGAACATCTCGTAGGGCTTGGCCATGAAGCTGGCGGCAAAGCCGTAGGTGCGGGCGATGCCCTTGACCAGCATCTTGAACAGCCAGGTGTCGTCGGCGGCCTTCAGCGGATCGGCCTGATGCATCAGGTTGATCTCGAACTGTCCCGGCCCCGCCTCCGAGATGGCGGTGTCGGCGGGAATGTCCATCGCCTCGCAGGCGTCATAGAGCGTCGTGAAGAACTGGTCGAACGCATCCAGCGCGCGCAGCGACAGGACCTCGCCGCCGGTGCGCCGCTTGCCGGATTTCGGGCTAGGCGGCACGCGCAGCGTCTTGCCGCTGTCGTCGATCAGAAAGAATTCCAGCTCGGTCGCCACCACCGGCACCAGCCCGGCCGCGACATAGCGTTCGGCCACGCGGGCCAACGCCTGGCGCGGATCGCCGTCATAGGGGGTGCCGTCGGGGTGGAACATCCACAACGGCAGAAGCCCCGTGGGCGCGTCCAGCCACGGCATGGGCAGGAACCCCCGTTCGGTGGGCAGCAGCAGCCCGTCGGGGTCGCCGGATTCGAAGACCAGCGGGCTGTCCTCGACATCCTCGCCCCAGATGTCCAGGTTCAGGACCGAATAGGGAAACTTGGTCCCCTCCTCCAGCAGCTTGCCGGCATAGCGGGCGGGCACGCGCTTGCCCCGCGCGACACCGTTCAGGTCTGCTGCCGCGACGCGGATCGTCTTGACCTCGGGGTGTTCGCGCAGCCATTCCATGGGATTATCTCATCAACTGGGGACGGTACCGGACGCGGCTGGTCGCACCCGGCAGATGCCGGTTCAGCCGCTTGTTCACCCTGCCGAAAAGCCAAATCAATGCCAAGGTGGCAGCGATGAAATAAGCGGCGGCAATGGGATAGGCGACGAAGGGGTTGAAGGTCCGGTCCGCGAAGTAGCTGGCATAGTACAGCGCGTCGCCCTTTTGCTGGAACGCCGGAAAGCCGCTGAAATAGACCAGCGTCGTGGCGTGGAACAGGAAGATCGCCTCGTTCGTGTAGCTGGGCCAGGCCAGGCGCAGCATGGTGGGCCAGACGATCCGCCGGAACCGCTTCCACCCGGTCAGGCCATAGGCGTCGGCGGCCTCGACCTCTCCCTTGGGGACCGACATCAGCGCGCCGTGAAAGATCTGCGCGCTATAGGCCGCGGTGTTCAGGATCAGCACGATCAGCGCCCCGGCCCAGGCCCGCGTCAGCCAGCTGGTCTGGATGGTCATCCCAAGGACGTCGATGCCCGCCCGCGGCAGCAGCACCAGCGATTCATAGGCGATGAAGAACTGGATGAACAAGGGACTGCCGCGGAAGACGAAGATGAAGGCGTTCGCGGGCTTGCGCAGCCAAGGGTTGGCACTGGCCTTGGCCAGCGCCACGCCGGTCGCGATGAAGAAGCCGACCGACAACGCCAGCACTGCAAAATACAGGTTCCAGATCAGGCCCGACCCGATCAACACCGCCTGCTGGCACAGGTCATATCCCTCACGCGGCAACAGCCGCTCGCCATAGCCGATCGAGCGCAGGGCATAGTCCTGGATGGTCTGCACGCAGCTCATGCCGGGGCTCCCTTGCGCTCGGCCTCGCCGCCAAGCGTGGCCTGGCCGCGCGACAGCCGCCGCATGACGCGGCCCAGCACGCGTTCCGAGATCCAGGTCATGCCCAGATAGAACACCAGGATCGCCAGGAAGTAATACAGCCGCCAGTCCGGATGCGGATAGGTGAAGGCGCTGGTCTTGGAGCCGCCCAGCTCGCGCGCCCAATAGACGATGTCCTCGACCCCCAGCAGGAACAGAAGTGGCGTGGCCTTGATCAGGATCATCCACAGGTTCGACAGGCCCGGCAGGGCATAGGTCCACATCTGCGGAATCAGCACGCGGCGGTTCACCTGCGCAGGCGACATGCCATAGGCCTCGGCCGTCTCCAGCTGGGCGCGGGGCACGGCCGCCATGGCGCCGGACAGCACGTTCGCGGCAAAGGCACCGAAGACGATCGAGAAGGCGATGACCGCCAGGAAGATGCCATAGACGTCATGCACCCAGGGCGCGGCGTCGTTCAGCGGCAGCTTGGCCGCGGCGCAGACGACGAAATCGTTGCCCTGCCGGACGGGCGCATCGCTGTCGCACAGGACCTGATGGCGCACCCATTCGAAGCCCTGGTCCAGCGCGATCGGCACGAACAGGAAGAAGATGATGTCCGGCACGCCCCGCACCATCGAGGTGTAGATCCCCCCGAACCACCGCAGCGGCGCGATGCGCGAGCGGCTGGCCATGGCGCCGCCAAAGCCGAACAGCAGTGCGATGGGCGCGGTGATCGCCAACAGCAGAAGCACCGTCCCGAAGCTGGCATAGAACAGCAGATGCGTGCCCGATGTCAGGTAGCACGACAGCCAGGCAAGCCCCTGCAGCAGGGACGGATCGGTGCAATATGCGAACATGGGACTTCCCGAAGGGCCGCCGCGGCACGAGTCCGCGGCGGCGGGTCAGATCATTCGAACAGCAGCGCGTCGTCGCCGAACCACTTCTTGATCATGTCGTTCAGGCTGCCGTCTTCCTTCATCGCGGTGATCTGCGCGTCGAATTTCTCCAGCAGCTCGGTGTCGGACTGGCGCAGGCCCATGCCGATGCCCTCGCCCAGGGCGACGCGGTCCATGCCCTCGACCCAGACCAGCTCTCCGCCGGATTCCTCGACGATGGGGGCCAGGAAGTCGCGGTCGGCCAGGATCGCATCGGCCTCGCCGTTGCGGACGGCGGCGACGGCCTGGTCGGGGTTCGGGAACTCGATCAGCGTCGCGCCGCTCTCGGCGACATAGCCCGCTTGGATGGTGCTGGTCTGGGCCGCGACGATGCCGCCCTCGACGTCGACGTCAGCCGCCAGCGCCGCATAGGCCGACGGCGTCGGCGGGGTATAGGGCTGCGTGAAGGCGATGACCGCCTGGCGTTCGGCGTTGATGTTCATGCCGGCCATGATCGTGTCGTAGTTCGACGAGACCAGGTTCGGGATGATCGAATCCCAATCGTTGCGCACCCAGGTGCAGTCCAGCTCGGCGCGCTTGCACAGCTCGTTGCCCAGCTCGATCTCGAAGCCGGTGACCTCGCCGGTGGCGTCGTCGATGAAGTTGTAGGGCGCATAGGCGCCTTCGGTGCCCATGCGGATGGTCTGGGCCTGGGCCAGGCCCGCGGTCAGCATCAGCGCGGCGGCCGCGATCGTCAGGGATTTCATTCGGGGTCTCTCCTGTTGGTTTCTTATGTCGCCATGGTCGCGGACAGGAACTGGCGCAGACGGTCGGTCTGCGGGTTCCCGAACAGGCGATCCGGCGGGCCTTCTTCGCAGACCACGCCCTGATGCAGGAACACGACGTGATCGCTGACATCGGCGGCCAGCCGCATGTCATGGGTGACCAGGATCATCGTGCGATGCTCTCCGGCCAGATCCTTGATGACGCGGACGACCTCCTGCTGCAGCTCGGGGTCCAGCGCGCTGGTGGGTTCGTCGAACAGCAGCGCCTTGGGCTGCATGCACAGCGCGCGGGCGATGGCGGCACGCTGCTGCTGGCCGCCCGACAGCTGCGCGGGCCAGGCGTCCGCCTTGTCGCCGATGCCGACCTTGGCCAAGAGGTCGCGGGCGCGGGCCTCGACTGCGGCGCGATCCTCGCCCAGCACGGTGACCGGGGCCTCCATCACATTCTGCAGGATCGTCATGTGGGCCCACAGGTTGAACTGCTGGAACACCATGGACAGGTTGGTGCGCATCCGCGTGACCTGGGCGCGGTCGGCGGGGTGGCGGCCCTGCCCCTGCCCCTTCCAGCGGACCGGCTCGCCCTCGAACAGGATCTCTCCGGCCTGGCTGTTCTCCAGCAGGTTGCAGCAGCGCAGCAGCGTGGACTTGCCCGACCCGGACGACCCGATCAGGCTGACCACATGACCGCGCGGGGCGGTCATGGACACGCCCTTGAGGACGTCAAGCGGACCATAGGACTTGTGCAACCCGTTGATCGAAATGACCGGGGCGGCGCTGTGAGGGGTCGGGGTCTGGTTCATCATCCGCACATTGGGCGTCAAACGCGCGCGTTTTGCAACGGGGTGCAGGGGGCAACCTGCCGATAAGGGCAGGCTGCCGCAGCGTCAGCCGAACGCTTACGCAATCTCGATCGAGTATTTCTCGATCACGGTGTTGGCCAGCAGGCCCTCGCACATCCTGGCGACCTCGGCGCGGGCCGCCTCGGCGTCGGTGGCGGCCAGGTCCAGCTCGATCAGCTTGCCCTGGCGGACGCCGGTGACGTCCTGGTGGCCAAGCCCGCCCAGGGCATGGCGGATCGCCTCGCCCTGGGGGTCCAGGACGCCGTCCTTCAGCATGATGGTGACACGTGCTTTCATGGCGGCAGTCCCTCTCAGTTGATCGCGGTCGGTTTCAGGCTGGTCGTGTTGGCGGGCATCAGGCCCAGCCGGCGCGCCACCTCGGTATAGGCGTCGGTCAGGTTGCCCAAGTCGCGGCGGAACACGTCCTTGTCCAGCTTCTGTCCCGTCTTGACGTCCCACAGCCGGCAGCTGTCGGGGCTGATCTCGTCGGCCACGATCAGGCGCATGAAATCATTGTCCCAGACACGTCCGACCTCGATCTTGAAATCGATCAGCTTGATGCCGGCGCCGTAGAACACCCCCGACAGGAAGTCGTTCACCCGCAGCGCCAGGCTGACGATGTCGTCCAGGTCCTGCTGGGTCGCCCAGCCGAAGGCGATGATGTATTCCTCGGACACCATCGGGTCGCCCAGCTCGTCGTTCTTGTAGCTGTACTCGACGATGGGCCGCGGCAGGGCCGTGCCCTCCTCCAGCCCAAGGCGCTTGGACAGCGACCCGGCCGCGAAATTGCGCACGATCACTTCCAGCGGGATGATCTCGACCTGGCGGATCAGCTGCTCGCGCATGTTGATGCGGCGGATGAAGTGGTTCGGGACGCCGATATTCGTCAGCCCGTTCATGAAGAACTCGGACAGGCGGTTGTTCAGCACGCCCTTGCCTTCGATGGTGGCGCGCTTCTGCGCGTTGAAGGCGGTCGCGTCATCCTTGAAGTACTGGATCAGCGTGCCGGGTTCCGTGCCCTCGTAGAGGATCTTGGCCTTGCCTTCGTAAACTTTCTTGCGCCGCGGTGCCATGGGCCCACCGTCCTTTCGCATGTCCCTGAAGATGCCGCTTACCCCGGATTGCCGGTCGGGGGCAATACGAGCCTTGCGACAAGGCATGCCGATGGGCATATCTTGTCCCAGACGCCGCACAGGAGGGCCCGATGACCACGTTCAACGATCGAGAGCGCGCCTACGAATCCAAGTTCGCCCATGACGCCGACCTGCGCTTCAAGGCCGAGGCGCGCCGGAACCGCCTGCTGGGCGAATGGGCGGCCGGACAACTGGGCAAGACCGGCGACGACGCCCGCGCCTATGCCATGACCGTCGTCAGCGCCGATTTCGCCGAGCCCGGAGAGGAGGACGTCTTCCGCAAGGTCGAGGCCGACCTGACAGGCGTCGCCGATGCCGAAACGATCCGCGCGCAGATGGCCCGCCTGATGGACGAGGCCCGCCGCCAGGTCATCGACGAGACCTGAGCCGCCATCGTCAGCAGACCGGATCAGGGGGGCATCGCGCCCCCCTTTTCCATTCCTTCCCGCGGTGCACGCGCGCAAGGCAGCCGGGGTCAAGCTTTGGTGACCCGGCATTTTTGCCGTCGCGTTCCTGCCGAACCGTGGGATGAAGGGGTCTGCCCTATCAACGACAGGATGCCGGAACATGCTTTGGGACAATCAGGACCGCTATGGAGCCGTGACCCGGACGCTTCATTGGGGAATCGCCGCCCTGATGGCGTGGCAGTTCGGCGGCATGCTGTCTGAAAGCCTGCTGGGCGACGAGGCGCCCCTGGCCGTCGCACTGACCGCCAACCACACCCAGGTCGGAACCATCCTGTTCGTGCTGATCGTCCTGCGCGTGGTCTGGGCTGCCGTGAACCGTGATCGTCGCCCGCCCCGCCGGGCGGGCCTGCTGGGCCATGCGGCAAGGCTGGGGCATGTCGCGCTCTATGCGCTGATGCTGGCGGTTCCCTCGGCGGCGCTGCTGCGGGCCTGGGGCGGGGAACGGGGCTTTGCGCCCTTCGGGTTCCAGATCTTCGCGCCGCGCGCCCCGGACCAGGTCGTCAAGACTGCCACCGACATCGGGTCGAACTTTCACGGAGAGCTGGCCTGGGTGATGGGCGTGCTGATCCTGGGCCATATCGCCATGGCGCTGTTCCACCAGGTCGTACTGCGCGACCGCCTGCTGCGTCGCATGGCGGGCTAGGCGGCGGCGGCCTCGGCATTGGGATAGCGGCGCAGCATCGTCACCGCGCGGGCCAGGTTCAGCGCCATCAGCGCGGCCCACAGGCCGTGGTTGCCCCAGAAGGGCGGCAGGATCAGCACGCAGGCCGCGAAGACCGCCACCGACCGGATCATCGCGTTGCGCATGTCCCGCGTCAGCGTGGCCCCGATGAAGATGCCGTCCAGCATCCAGCCCGCCACCCCGATCAGAGGCGCCAGCGCCAGCCAGGGCAGATAGATGCGCGCCGCCTGCCGCACCGCGTCCGAGGTGGTCAGCAGATCGATGATCGCGCCCCCCGCGACGATGAAGACCAGCCCCATCACGACCGCACCCCCCAGCCCCCAGGCCGAGGTCAGCAGCGACGCCCGCCGCACCCGGTCCGGCCGGCGCGCGCCCACGGCCTGTCCCACCAGGCTTTCGGCGGCAAAGGCGAACCCGTCCAGCGCATAGGCGGTCAGCGCCACGAACTGCAGCAGCACCTGGTTCGCGGCCAGCGGCACGTCGCCCTGCCCCGCCCCCAGGAACAGGAAGCTGGTCATGCAGCCCTGCAGCAGGACCGACCGGATCATGATGTCGCTGTTCACCCGCGCCAGCCGCGTCAGCCGGTCGCGCGCCCACAGCCCCGCCGCGCGCCGCGCCTGTCCCAGCACGTGCCGCGCCAGCCACAGGCCCAGCGCCACGCCGGACAGCTCCGCGATCAGCGTGGCCCAGGCGACGCCCGCCACGCCCAGCCCCAGGCCCAGCACGAACCACACATCCAGCGCGACGTTCAGCCCGTTCTGCACCAGCTGCAGCGCCAGCACCGCACGGGTGCGTTCGACCGCGATCAGCCAGCCGGTGATCGCGTACAATCCGATGGTCGCAGGCGCGCCCCAGATCCGGATCGCCAGATAGTCGCGGGCCAGCGCCTCGACCGCATCCGAGGCCGGGGCCAGCCGGAAGGCCGCCCAGAAGATCGGCGCCTGCAGCGCGATGAAGACCAGCCCCGCCGCGGCGGCGATGGCCAGCGCGCGCAGCAGATGGGCGCCGACCTCGGGCGCGTCGCCCGCGCCATGCGCCTGCGCCACCAGACCGGACGTGCCCATGCGCAGGAACCCGAACACCCAGTAGATGGACGTCAGGATGATCGCGCCGATCCCCACCGCACCGATGGCCTGCGGCTGGCCCAGCTGGCCCACCACGCCGGTATCGACCAGCCCCAGCAACGGCACCGTCAGGTTGGACAGCACGATGGGCACCGCGATCTGCAGCACCCGGCGGTGGGTCAGCAGGCTCAAGGCTGCGGCATCAGGAAGTGACCGGTGGCCTGGGCGATCAGGCGGGCGCGGTTGTCCTGCCACGCCTCGACATGGACGGACGCATAGCGCCGGCCCGACCGCACCACGCGGGCGCGGGCATAGGCATCGCGCGGCAGGCCCGACCGCAGGTAGTCGACGGTGAAATCGATGGTCTTTGGCAGGCGCGGCAGGCTGTCGGGAACTGCCGCGTCCGGGGCGATGCGGCCTGATTCCAGGTCCTCCCACATCGCGGCCCAGCCCAGCTCGATGATCGCCGTGACCTCCAGGAAGGCCGCGGTGACCCCGCCATGGATCGCAGGCAGCATCGGGTTGCCGATCAGCTTGTCGTCATAGGGCAGGATCGCGGTCAGTTCGTCCCCGCGCCGGTCGAAGCGGATGCCCAGCCAGGTCATGTAGGGCACGCCGGTGACCATCGCCGCCAGGGCCGAATCGCGGCGCGACTTGATCTGGTGCAGGGGTTCGTTGCGGTCGCCCATGATCACCGCTCCGCCGTGAAGGCGCCGGTGGCGGCGGCGACGGGATTGGCCTCGTCCTCGTCCAGGGCCACGGCGCGCAGGAAGGCCACGCTGCGGGTCATGTGATAGCACTCGGCCCGCGCGGTGATGCGTTGCCCCGGCGTCGCGGCTCGCATGTAGTCGATGCGCAGGTCGATCGTCGCGGTCGATCGCGGGTTCGTCGGATGCGCCATCACCGCCGCCCCGCAGCAGGTGTCCATCAGCGCCGAGACGACACCCCCGTGGATCACCCCGGTGCGCGGATCGCCGACCAGGTGTTCGGCCCAGGGCATGCTGATCGTGGCGCGGCCGGCGCCGATCTCCTCGACCCGCATGCCCAGGGCGCGCGCATGGGGGATCGCCTCGATGAACTGCTGGGCGATGCGGGCGTGATCGTCGGGATCGGTCATGGGGCGTCCTTCTTTGCGCGAGGGGTAGCGTCCGGTCGGGACCCGGATCAAGCCCCGGCGCGCGATTCGGTTGAGAAAGGATGCGGCTGCGCTTAGGTTGACGCCAAGGGAAATCTTCCAGGGAGGTGCCGGGTGACCGAAGACCGCATCAGCTTCAAGGACATGTGCGCACGGTTCGAGGTGACGCCCCGCACGCTGCGCTATTACGAATACATCGAACTGCTGCAGCCCCGAAAGGAAGGCCGCGCCCGGTTCTATGGCCCGCGCGAGGTCGCGCGCATGACCCTGATCCTGCGCGGGCGGCGCTTCGGCTTCAGCCTGGAGGAGATCCGCCAATGGCTGCAGATCTATGACAAGAAGGGCTCTCGCGAGCAGTACCAGGTCTGGATCGACATGGCCGACCGCCAGCTGGCCGTGCTGGACGGTCAGATCGCCGACCTGACGGCGGCGCGGGCGGACCTGGACCAGCTGCGCCAGACCACCGTGGCCGAACTGGCCAAGATGGGCTGACGCGGCGGCACGCGCCCTTGTGACGCCGCGTCCTGCTTACGTTCGCGTCAACTTGGGGTTATGTTCAGGAAAGGACGGAAAGCCGGTTTGAGGAGGAGCCGCACCCATGTCCGAAGATCTGATGACCATCCGCCAGATGTGCGACGCCTTTGACGTGACCCCGCGCACGCTGCGGTTCTACGAGGCACGAGAGCTGATCTTTCCCCAGCGCCGCGGCCAGCACCGGCTGTATGACCGACGCGACCGGGCCCGGCTGATCCTGATCCTGCGCGGCAAGCGCTTCGGGTTCAGCCTGGAACAGATCCGCCAGCTGCTGCAGCTGTACGAACCCGGCGGCACGAACCGCGCGCAGATCGCGGCCACGATCGATGTCGGCCGCGACCGCCTGGCGGACATGGAACGGCAATATGCCGAACTGAGCGAGGCGATCGCCGACCTTCGCCAGCAGATCTCGGATGCCGAGGGCCGGCTTTCCGCAGCCCCCACAGAACAGCCGTAAAGGATCCCGACATGCCTTCGTACACGCCCCCGATCCGCGACCTGCAGTTCGTCCTGCACGACGTTCTGAAGCTGTCGCAATCCGACCTGCCCGGCCATGACGAACTGGCCCCCGACTTTACCGAGGCCGTGCTGGAAGCCGCAGGCAAGCTGTCCGCCGAGGTGCTGGCGCCCCTGAACCTGTCCGGCGACCAGGAGGGCTGCGTTCTGGAGAATGGCGTCGTGCGCACGCCCAAGGGCTTCCGCGAGGCGTTCGAGCAGGTCAAGGAGGGCGGTTGGACCGCGCTGGACTGCGACCCCGAATACGGTGGCCAGGGCATGCCCTACACAATGGGCGTGGCCACCGGAGAGATGTTCGTGTCGGCCAACATGGCCTTCAACATGTACCAGGGCCTGACCCACGGCGCCTATTCTGCGATCCACGCTCACGGCACCGACGACCAGAAGCAGACCTATCTGCCCAAGATGGTCAGCTGCGACTGGACCGGCACAATGAACCTGACGGAACCGCATTGCGGCACCGATCTGGGCCTGCTGCGCACCAAGGCGGAACCGCAGGATGACGGCAGCTATCTGATCACGGGCCAGAAGATCTTCATTTCGGCCGGTGATCACGACATGGCCGAGAACGTCGTCCACCTGGTCCTGGCCAAGGCACCCGGCGGCGGCGAGGGCACCAAGGGCATCAGCCTGTTCATCGTGCCGAAGTTCCTGGTGAACGCGGACGGCTCTCTGGGCGATCGCAACGGCGTGTCGGTGGGCGCGCTGGAGCACAAGATGGGCATCCACGGCAACGCGACCTGCGTGATGAACTATGACGGCGCGAAAGGCTGGCTGCTGGGAGACCTGCACAAGGGCATGCGCGCCATGTTCACCATGATGAACGAGGCGCGTCTGGGCGTCGGCCTGCAGGGCTATGCCGCGGCGGTGCCCGCCTATCAGAACGCTTTGGCCTATGCCAAGGACCGCCTGCAGGGCCGTGCGGTGACCGGCGCGCAGAATCCGCAGGGCGCCGCCGATCCGCTGATCGTGCACCCCGACATCCGCCGCAGCCTGCTGGACCAGAAGAGCTTTATCGAGGGTGCTCGCGCGCTGGCGCTGTGGGGCGCGCATCTGATCGACCGCGGCCACCTGGCCGGCGACAAGGACGCCGAGGGGCTGGTGTCGCTGATGACCCCGGTCATCAAGGGCTTTCTGACCGACAAGGGCTTCGAGGCGACGGTCCTGGCCCAGCAGGTCTTCGGCGGCCACGGCTATGTCGAGGAATGGGGCATGAGCCAGTTCGTCCGCGATGCCCGCATCACCATGATCTACGAAGGTGCGAACGGCGTGCAGGCGCTGGACCTGGTCGGCCGCAAGCTGGCCCAGGATGGCGGCAAGCATGTGATGGCCTTCTTCGACATGGTCAAATCGTTCTGCAAGGAACAGTCCGGCAATCAGGCACTGGCCGGCGACTTCATCGAACCGCTGAAGGCCGCGTCCAAGGACCTGCAGGCGGCATCCATGTTCTTCATGGAACGCGGCATGAAGAACCCGAACGATGCGCTGTCGGGCAGCTACGACTTCATGCACCTGTTTGGTCACGTAACCCTTGGTTACATGTGGGCCCGGATGGCGGTCGCCGCACAGGCGGCGCTGGATGCGGGCACCGCGGACCCGGCGTTCCACAAGACCAAGCTGGCAACCGGCCGCTACTACATGAAACGGCAGCTGCCGATGACCGCCACGCATCTGGCCCGCATCCAATCCGGAGCAGCCACGGTGATGGAGCTGGAGGCAGAAGCCTTCTGATCCGGCAGCAAGGGCGGAGAGGTCGGATTGGGTATTTTTGCAAAGAAGAAGCAGGATGCGCCCCGACCTCTCCCGATTGTTGTCGGGTCAGGCGTTGTCGGCCCACAGGCCGGGGCGACTTCTCCTTTGGCGGTCATCGGCTCCCCACCCTGTACCGCAGGACCAGACTAATGCCGCTCAGTTGAAGAAGTGGTTAACGCCGCTTCTTCTTTGCCCAAATACCCTGCGGGGGGTCCGGGGGCGCGCAGCCCCCGGCGTCGAGGAGGAAAGATGACCGCGCAACTCTGGTGCTTTGGCGAATCCGGGAACGCCTACAAACCGGCCCTGACGATGCAAGTGGCGGGTTATGACTGGCAGCCCGTCTACGTCGACTTCTTTAACGGAGAGGGGCGCAGCCCCGCATTTCGGGCGTTGAACCCGATGGGCGAGGTCCCGGTGTTCCGTGAGGGCGATGTGACCCTGACCCAATCGGCCGTCATCCAGCTGCACGTCGCGGAACGCACCGGCAGGTTCCTGGGCAGCGACCGCAACGAGACGCTGCGCTGGCTGATGTTTGACAACCACAAGGTCTCGGGCCAGGCGGGACCGGCGCGGTTCCTGTTGAACTTCCTGCCCGCGGACAAGCGTCCGGCAGGAGCCGCGGAATACCTGCAGGGACGGCTGAAAGGGGCCTATCAGGTGCTGGAAGCGCATCTGGCTGACCGCGACTGGGTCGCACCCGGCGGCCCGACCATCGCCGATTTCGCGCTGTGCGGTTACCTGTACTATCCCGAGCCCTTCGGCTTTGACCGCAAGGATTGGCCCCATATCGATCGCTGGCTGGACGGCATCGCCGCGCTGCCCGGCTGGAAACACCCATATGATCTGATGCCCGGCAACCCATCCGACCGGGCGCCCAAGGAGGACACATGACCGACGCATTCATCTATGACGCCGCCCGCACGCCGCGCGGCAAGGGCCGCCCCGATGGCAGCCTGCACGAGGTCACCTCGCTGGCGCTGTCGGCGCGCCTGCTGAACGCCGTCAAGGACCGCAATGGGCTGGAAGGCCACGCGGTCGAGGATGTCATCTGGGGCAACGTGACCCAGGTCAAGGAACAGGGCGGCTGCCTGGCGCGCAGCGCCGTGCTGGCATCGGACCTGGACCAGAGCATTCCCGGCCTGTCGATCAACCGCTTTTGCGCATCCGGCATGGAGGCCGTGAACCTGGCCGCCAACCAGATCAAGGGCGGCGCGGGCCAGGCCTATATCGCCGGCGGGGTCGAGATGATGGGCCGCGTTGCCATGGGCAGCGACGGGGCGGCCATCGCGGTCGATCCGGGACTGGCCATGCGGTCCTATTTCGTACCGCAGGGGATCAGCGCCGACATCATCGCGACCGAATACGGCTTCAGCCGCGCGGATGCCGATGCGCTGGCGCTGGAAAGCCAGCGCCGCGCGGCGCAGGCCTGGGCCGAGAACCGCTTTGCCAAATCCATCGTCCCGGTGCTGGACCAAAACGGCCTGACCATCCTGGACCGCGACGAATACATGCGCCCCGGCACCACGGCGGACGATCTGGCCAAGCTGCGCCCGGCCTTCAAGGAGATGGGCGAGATGATGCCCGGCTTTGACAAGGTCGCGATGCTGAAATACCCGCACCTGACCCATGTCGATCACATCCACCATGCCGGCAACAGCAGCGGCATCGTCGACGGCGCCGCGGCCGTGCTGATCGGCAACGCGGAATTCGGGCAGGCGCATGGCCTGAAGCCCCGCGCGCGCATCCGCGCCACCGCCAAGATCGGCACCGACCCCACGATCATGCTGACCGGCCCGGTTCCCGTGACCGAGAAGATCCTGAAGGACAGCGGCCTGTCCATCGGCGACATCGACCTTTTCGAGGTGAACGAGGCCTTCGCATCCGTGGTGCTGCGCTTCATGCAGGCTTTCGACGTGGACCATTCCAAGGTCAACGTGAACGGCGGCGCCATCGCCATGGGCCACCCCCTGGGCGCGACCGGCGCGATCATCATCGGCACCCTGCTGGACGAGCTTGAGCGGCAGGACAAGACCATGGGTCTGGCGACCCTGTGCATCGCGTCCGGCATGGGCGCGGCCACCATCATCGAACGCGTGTGAGGAGCCCGGACATGACCGATTTCACGATGGAAAAAGGCGCCGAGGGCGTCGCGGTGATCACCTGGGACGTGCCGGGCAAGTCGATGAACGTGCTGTCGATGGACGGTGCGACCACCCTGAACGGGCTGATCGACGACGCACTGGCCGACGATGCCGTCAAGGGCATCGTCATCACCAGCGGCAAGAAGGACTTTGCCGCCGGGATGGACCTGAAAGTCATCGCGGGCATGAAGGACGCGAACGGCGCGCAGGGCGTGTTCGACGGCGTGATGACGCTGCACCGTCTGCTGCGCAAGATCGAGCTGGCGGGCATGGACCCCAAGACCAAGAAGGGCGGCAAGCCGATCGCCAGCGCCCTGCCCGGCACCGCGCTTGGCATCGGGCTGGAACTGCCGCTGGCCACGCATCGCATCTTTGCGGCCGACAATGCCAAGGCCAAGATCGGCCTGCCCGAGATCATGGTCGGCATCTTTCCCGGCGCCGGCGGCACCACCCGCCTGACGCGCAAGCTGGGCGCCATGATGGCCGCACCCTTCCTGCTGGAGGGCAAGCTGTCGGACCCCAAGAAGGCGAAATCGGCCGGGCTGATCGACGAGGTCGTCGAAGACCCACTGGCCGCCGCAAAGGCCTGGGTGCTGGAGGCCAAGGAGGCCGACCTGGTCAAGCCGTGGGACGCCAAGGGTTACAAGATGCCGGGCGGAGAGCCGTTCCACCCGGCGGGCTTCATGACCTTCGTGGGCGCATCCGCGATGGTGCACGGCAAGACGATGGGCGTCTATCCGGCGGCCAAGGCGCTGCTGTCGGCGGTCTATGAGGGGTCGATGGTGCCGTTCGACCAGGCGCTGAAGATCGAGGCGCGCTGGTTCACCAACGTGCTGATGAACCCTTCGTCCACCGCAATGATCCGCAGCCTGTTCATTAACAAGGAAGCCCTTGAGAAGGGCGCGAACCGCCCCGAGGCCCCCGACCAGACCGTCCGCAAGGTCGGCATCCTGGGTGCGGGCATGATGGGCGCGGGCATCGCCTATGTCAGCGCCATGGCCGGGATCGAGGTCGTGCTGATCGACGCGGCCCAGGACAGCGCCGACCGCGGCAAGGCCTATTCCACGGGCCTTCTGGACAAGGCCATCAGCCGCAAGAAGTCGACCGAGGAGAAGAAGGCCGAGGTTCTGGCCCGCATCACCGCGACCACGGATTACGCGGCCCTGCAGGGTTGCGACCTGATCGTCGAGGCGGTCTTCGAGGACCCCTCGGTCAAGGCCGAGGTCACGAAGAAGGCCGAGGCGGTGATCCCGTCGGGTGCGATCTTCGCCACCAACACCTCGACCCTGCCGATCAGCGATCTGGCGCGTGCCAGCGCGCGCCCCGAACAGTTCATCGGCATCCACTTCTTCAGCCCGGTCGACAAGATGCTGCTGGTCGAGATCATCAAGGGCCAGGAAACCGGTCCCGTGGCGGTCGCCAAGGCGCTAGATTTCGTGCGCCAGATCCGCAAGACCCCCATCGTCGTGAACGACGAACGGTTCTTCTATGCCAACCGCTGCATCATCCCCTATATCAACGAAGGCATCCGCATGGTGGCCGAGGGCGTGAACCCCACGCTGGTGGAAAACGCCGCCAAGATGATGGGCATGCCCCTGGGTCCGCTGCAGCTGGTCGACGAGACCTCGATCGACCTGGGCGTCAAGATCGCCAAGGCGACCAAGGCCGCGATGGGCGACGCCTATCCCGACGGCGCGGTCGACGACGTGCTGTTCTGGATGGCCGACCAGGGCCGGATGGGACGCAAGGGCGGCGCGGGCTTCTATGCCTATGAGGACGGCAAGCGGCAGGGCCTGTGGGAGGGTCTGGACGCGCAGTACCCGCGCAGCGCCGATCAGCCCGACCTGCACGAGATCCAGCACCGCCTGATGTTCGCCCAGAGCCTGGAGGCGGTGCGCGCGCTGGAGGACGGCGTGCTGGAGGATATCCGCGAAGGCGATGTGGGCGCCATCCTGGGCTGGGGCTTTGCGCCCTGGTCGGGCGGTCCCTTCGGCTGGCTGGACATCCTGGGCGCGCAGAAGGCGGTCGAGATCTGCGACCGGCTGGAGGCCGCGCACGGTGCCCGCTTCAAGGCGCCGCAGATGCTGCGCGACATGGCCGCCAGGGGCGACAGCTTCTACGGGCGCAAGGCCGCGGCCTGACACCCCCGGATGGGCCGCGCTTGTGGCCCATCCGCACCACCCGCTGTGTCCGCCCTGCCATGTGACGAAACTTTCCGGTCTGGCCGTCGTTGAAGCCGCGGAAATTAGTCATATGCTGCGACAACGGAACCGCCCGACGGGCGGATGGCCGACAAGGGGACATGCCGATGAGTGACGAGACGAAACGCCGCGCCGAAGCTGCCCAGGCCCAGATCGAGGCGATCGCCTCGGCCCCGCTGCCCGAGCCTGCTCCTGCGGCGCAGTCCCTGTCCGATGCCGACCCCGCCGTCCAGGCCCAGATCCGCGCCCGCATGGCCGAGATCGACCTGAAGGACAGCAACTCCATCCTCCGCTTCGGCACCCGTGCGCAGGCCGATCTGCAGCAGATCAGCCAGTCCATGCTGGCCGATGTCAAGGCCAAGGAGGTCGGCCCGGCCGGCGACAGCCTGCGCGAGGTCGTGACCACGATCCGCGGATTCTCGACCAGCGAGCTGGACATGCGCCGCAGCCGCAGCTGGTGGGAAAGGCTTTTGGGCCGGTCGGCGCCCTTTGCCAAGTTCGTGGCGAATTATGAACAGGTCCAGACCCAGATCGACCGCATCACGGCCGAGCTGGAGGGGCACGAGCAGAAGCTGCTCAAGGACATCAAGTCGCTGGACATCCTGTATGACCGCACGCTGACCTTTTATGACGAGCTGGCCCTGTACATCGCCGCGGGCACCGAAAAGCTGGCCGAGCTGGACCGCGAGACTATCCCCGCCAAGGAGGCCGAACTGGCCGCAAAGGCGCAGCCCGACCAGGTGATCGAGGCACAGGAGCTGCGCGACCTGCGCACCCTGCGCGACGACCTGGAACGCCGCGTCCACGACCTGAAGCTGACGCGTCAGGTGACGATGCAGTCGCTGCCCTCGATCCGGCTGGTGCAGGAGAACGACAAGTCGCTGGTCACCAAGATCAACTCGACCCTGGTGAACACGGTGCCCCTGTGGGAGACGCAGCTGGCCCAGGCCGTCACCATCCAGCGCAGCGCCGAGGCCGCCCGCGCGGTCAAGGAGGCCAACGACCTGACCAACGAGCTGCTGACGCGCAACGCCGACAACCTGCGCCAGGCGAACGCCCAGATCCGGGCCGAGACGGAACGCGGCGTCTTTGACATCAAGGCGGTACAGACCGCCAACGCCCAGCTGATCGCCACGATTGAGGACAGCCTGCGCATCGCCGACGAAGGTCGCTCGCGGCGCGCCTCGGCCGAGACCGAACTGGTGCGCATGGAGGCCGAACTGCGCGATGCGCTGGCGGCGGCATCCTCGCGGCAGCCTGCGGCCGTCACCGGCCCCGGCGGGCGGCGCTGATGCGGCGCCTGGCTGCCCCCGCCTTGGGATTGGCGCTGCTGCTGGGCGGCTGCGCCCCCGACCCGTTCACGGACACGCCCGGCTCTCCGCGCCCGCAGGCACGTCCCGAGGCCGCCTCGGCCGCGCAAAGCCAAGCCGAGTTGCGCCGCGCTCGGGCCGAACGCAACCGCGCCGCAAATGCCGTCGCGCGCCAAGCCTCGGCCTCGCCCAGCCAAGCCAGCCAGTCGCAGCGCGACTATTATGC
This sequence comes from Paracoccus haeundaensis, assembly GCF_006239215.1. Classification (NCBI taxonomy): domain Bacteria; kingdom Pseudomonadati; phylum Pseudomonadota; class Alphaproteobacteria; order Rhodobacterales; family Paracoccaceae; genus Paracoccus; species Paracoccus haeundaensis. The sequence continues at coordinate 25,900 of NZ_VDDC01000020.1, read as the reverse complement.
CGCGGCGGAACGGCGGCTGGTGGCGCAGGGTCGCCTGCGCCGCGACCGCACCCCGCTGGACGCGCCGATCGACGCCGAGATCCTGACCCGCAACTTCATCGACATCGCGCTGCGCGACGAATACAGCCAGACCAACGGCGGGCTGGTGTCGCAGTCCCGCGCGGCACCCCTGCGCCGCTGGCAGGGTCCGGTTCGGATGCAGCTGGAGTTCGGCGCCTCGACCGACATGGCCGCCCGCCCCGCCTGGCGGTCGGAGGTCGCGGATTTCGCGGGCCGCCTGTCGGACGCCACGCGCCATCCCGTGTCGCTGACGGCCGAGGGCGGCAACTTCACCATCCTGGTCCTGACCGAGGATGAGCGCCGGGCCATCGGCCCGCGCCTGGCCCAGCTTGTGCCGGGCATCCCGGCGCAGGACGTGTCCATCATGACGGACCTGCCCGCCGCGATCAGTTGCGCGGTCTTCGCCTATTCGCAGGGGGCGGCCGCCGACTATGCCCGCGCCGTGGCGGTGATCCGGGCCGAACTGCCGCCGCTGCTGCGCACGTCCTGCATCCACGAGGAGCTGGCGCAGGGAATGGGGCTGGCCAATGACAGCCCCGGCGCGCGTCCGTCGATCTTCAACGACGACGAGGAGTTCGCGCTGCTGACGCGCCATGACGAACTGCTGCTGCGGATCCTCTATGATCCCCGCCTGCGTCCCGGCATGTCCGAGGCGGAGGCCGCGCCCATCGTCCGCCGCATCGCGACCGAGCTGCTGGGCGAGAACGCTTGATCCCGTCCCCGGCCCGCCCCTAGAAAGGGGCGAGGTCAGCGGGAGGCACCTATGTCCATCTTCGACATCCTGGGCGGCGAATTCATCGAGATCATCGAATGGACGGCCGACGACCGCGACACGATGGTCTGGCGCTTCGACACGGTCGGGCGCGCGATCAAGTACGGCGCCAAGCTGACCGTCCGCGAGGGTCAGGCCGCCGTCTTTGTCCATGAGGGCCAGCTGGCCGACGTGTTCGGCCCCGGCCTGTACCTGCTGGAGACGAACAACCTGCCGGTGCTGACGCGCCTGCAGCACTGGGACCACGGCTTTCGCAGCCCCTTCAAGTCCGAGGTCTATTTCGTCAGCACGACCCGCTTCAACGATCTGAAATGGGGCACCCGCAACCCCATCATCGCCCGTGACCCCGAATTCGGCCCGGTCCGCCTGCGGGCCTTCGGCACCTATGCGATGCGGGTGAGCGACCCCGCCCGGTTCATGTCCGAGATCGTCGGCACCGATGGCGACTTCACCCGCGACGAGATCACCTTCCAGATCCGCAACGTGATCGTGCAGGAGTTTTCCCGCGCCATCGCCGCGTCGAACATTCCCGTTCTGGACATGGCCGCCAACACCGACCAGCTGGGCGCGCTGGTCGCCAAGGCCATCGCCCCGGTGATCGAGGCCTATGGCCTGGTCCTGCCGGAATTCTATATCGAGAACATCAGCCTGCCCGCCGAGGTCGAGGCGATGCTGGACAAGCGTACCAGCATGGGGATCATCGGCGATCTGGATCGTTTCGGCCAGTATGCCGCGTCCGAGGCCATGCTGGCGGCCGCGCGGAACGAGGGGGGCGCCGGTGCCGGCCTGGGCGCCGCGATGGGGGCCGCCATGGGCGCCACGATGCGCGGACCTTGGGGCGCCGTGCCCTCGGCCGCCCCGCAGCCCGCAGCGCCGCCTGCGGCCCCGCCGCCCCTGCCCGGCGGCACGGCACCACGCTGGCATGTGGCCATCGACGGCGCGGCCTCGGGGCCCTATGCGCAATCCGACCTGCCGCGGCTTGTGGCCGAGGGGCGCCTGACCCCTGCCACGCTGGTCTGGACCGAAGGGCAGGATGGCTGGCTGGAGGCCGGTCAGGTCCCGGCCTTGGCCGCCATCCTTGGTGCGACGCCGCCGCCCCTGCCGCGCTGAGGACCGGATGATCCCGGCCGAACACCGCTTTCCCTGCGGACAATGCGGGGCCAGCCTGACCTTTCGCCCCGGCCAGCAGGAGCTTGTCTGCGACTGGTGCGGCCACCGCCAGGCCATCGGCCCCGGCCCCGCCCGCGCGCCGGGGCGCAAGGCCGATGACAGCAGCGCCGACCCCGCCCTGCAATGGTCCGAGGGCCCGCGCGCGCCGGGCCCCGCGCTTCGCGAGATTCCCCTGGCCGAGGGGCTGGATCTGTCCCAGGGAGCCGCGGACATCGTGCAGACCGTCCGCACCCTGTCCTGTCCGAACTGCGGGGCACAGGTCGATCTGGACGCCGACCATCACGCCAGCGCCTGCCCCTTCTGCGCGACGCCGGTCGTCACCGACACCGGCCCCACCCGCCGCATCAAGCCGCAGGGGGTGATGCCCTTTACCCTGACCGAGGCGCAGGCCCGCGCCGCGATGAAGGCGTGGCTGGGCAGCCTGTGGTTTGCGCCCTCCGGCCTGACGGCCTATGCGCGCAAGGATCGGCGGCTGAGCGGGATCTATTCCCCCTTCTGGACCTTCGACGCCGACACGACGTCGCGCTATCGCGGCCAGCGGGGCGATGCGTATTACGTCATGGTGCAAAGCACCCAGACCGTGAACGGCCGGACGCAGACGGTCAGCCGCCAGGAACGCCGCATCCGCTGGACCCCGGTGTCGGGTCAGGTCGCGCGCCAGTTCAACGACGTGCTGATCCCCGCATCGACCGCGCTGCCGCCGCGCTTCTCCGAGGCGATGAAGCCCTGGGACCTGTCGGCCGTGGCGGAATACGACCCCCGCTTCCTGTCGGGGTTCGAGGCAGAGGGGTACACCGTCCCCCTGGCGGACGGTCACGGGGCTGCGCGCCAGCAGATGGCGCAGGTCATCCACCAGGACGCCCGCCGCAGCATCGGCAGCGCGGAACAGCGCGTCGATCACGTCGACAGCCGCTTCGTGAACGAGACCTTCAAGCACGTGCTGCTGCCGATCTGGGCGGCGGCCTATCGCTACAACGGCGCAAGCTACCGCTTCGTGGTCAATGGCCAGACCGGCAAGGTCATGGGCGAACGCCCGTATTCGGCATGGAAAATCGCCGGGGCCGTCGCCGTGGCACTGGTAGCGTTAGCAGCCATCCTGTATCTGACCCAATAGGGCCGAACCAAGGGGGACCGACCATGATCCTGTGCGCAGGCGAATCGCTGATCGACATGGTGCCGTCCGACGGCACCTTCCGCCCGCTGGCCGGCGGCGCGGTCTACAACACCGCCATCGCGCTTGGGCGGCTTGGCCAGGACACGGGCTATCTGTGGCCGATCAGCCGCGACCCCTTCGGCGACCAGATCCTGCGGCCGCTGGCCGAGGCCGGGGTGAACACCGACCTGTGCCCCCGCACCGACCGGCTGACCACGCTGGCGCTGGTGACGCTGACGAACGGCGAGGCGCGCTATTCCTTCTACGACGAGGGCTCCGCCGGGCGAATGCTGCTGCCCGAGGATATCGGGCCGCTGCCCGAGACAGTGACCGCGCTCTTCGCCGGCGGCATCAGCCTGGTGCCCGACCCCTGCGGCGGCACCATCGAGGCGCTGATCGCGCAGCATCACGACCGCCTGCCGGTGATGATCGATCCCAACATCCGGCCGTTCTTCATCACCGATGCGGGCGCCTATCGTGCGCGACTGGCGCGGCTGATGCCCATGGCCGACATCGTCAAGCTGTCGGCCGATGACCTGGAATGGCTGCACCCCGACCTGGCGCCCGAAGACGCCGCCCGCGCGGTACTGGCCACCGGCCCCAAGCTGGTCCTGCAGACCGGAGGAGAGGCCGGCGCCAAGGCGATCTGGGCCGGAGAGACAGTCCACGCCCCCGCCGTACGCGCCACCGTGGCCGACACGATCGGCGCGGGCGATACGTTCAATGCGGGCGTGCTGGCCTCGCTGGACCGCCAGGGCCTGCTGACCAAGGACGCCATCGCGGCGATCACCCCCGCCCAGATCCACGCGGCGCTGACGCTCGGCGCGCAGGCCGCCGCCGTCACCGTCTCGCGCCCCGGTGCCAACCCGCCCTGGTCACACGAAATGCCTGCCTGATCTGGGGGAGGGTCCGGGAGGGGCGCAGCCCGATCCCGGCGGGGGGTGCGGGGGGCTGGCCCCCCGCCCTTCCGTCGCGGGACGCAACGGGCTCAGTCCGCCGGGTGCCACCCGCCGCTGCGCGGCTCTTCGGGTTCGTCATCCTCGTCGGCCTCGGTGGCCGAGCCGGTGAACGCCTCGAACGCGCCCTTCTGCCGCGCGGTCCAGCGCAGATCCAGATGCAGCCCGTCCTCGCCTGCCTCCTCACGCTCGACCACGCCGGCCTCGTGCAGCCAGGCACGGCTGCGCCCATCGGCAAAATCCAGCACGACCTGCCCCTCCACGCGCGGCTCGTCCAGAACCTCGCCCAGCTGACGGTCGATGGCGGCGATCAGGTCGTCCAGCCCCTCGCCCGACAGGGCACTGACCGCCTGCACGCCCTCGGTGCGGGCATCGGTGCGACGCAAGGCCGCCCGGGTGTCGTCGCCCAGGGCGTCGATCTTGTTCCAGACCTCGATCGCGGCCACATCCTCGTCCACGCCCAGGCTGTCCAGGATCGCGGCCACGTCGTGGGCCTGCTCCTCGGTCTCGGGGTGGCTGATGTCGCGCACATGCAGGATCAGGTCGGCCTCCAGCACCTCCTCCAGCGTGGCGCGGAAGGCCGCGACCAGCTCGGTCGGCAGATCGCTGATGAAGCCCACCGTGTCCGATAGGATCACCTTGCGCCCCGAATTCGCGCCCTGCGCGTCAGGCAGGCGGATCGCCCGCATGGTCGGGTCCAGCGTCGCGAACAGCATGTCCTTGACGAACACGTCCGCCCCGGTCAGCCGGTTGAACAGCGTCGATTTCCCGGCGTTGGTGTATCCCACCAGCGCGACGATCGGATAGGGCACCTTCGCACGCGATGCGCGGTGCAGGCTGCGGGTCTTGACCACGCGGTCCAGCTGCCGGCGCAGGCGCGTCATCTGGTCGTCGATGGCGCGACGGTCGGCTTCGATCTGCGTCTCGCCGGGACCGCCCACGAAGCCCAACCCGCCGCGCTGACGCTCCAGGTGGGTCCAGGCACGAACCAGCCGCGTGCGCTGATAGGACAGCGCCGCCAGCTCGACCTGCAGCACGCCCTCGCGGGTGCGGGCGCGGTCAGCAAAGATCTCCAGGATCAGCCCGGTCCGGTCCAGAAGCTTGACGCCCCAGTCCTTCTCCAGGTTGCGCTGCTGGACCGGGGTCACCGGCCCGTCGATCAGCACCAGTTCGACTTCAAGCGCCTCAAGGCGCTCCTTGATCTCGGCCAGCTTGCCCTTGCCGAACAGCTTGCCCGCATTGGGCTCGCGCAGGTTGGCGACCTCGGATCCGACCATCTCGATGCCCGGCAGGGCCAGGGCCAGCGACACGGCCTCGGCCAACGCATGCTCGGGCTCGCGCCGTTGGGTGCGGGCGCGGCCCAGATCGGGGTGGATCACATAGGCGCGTGTCGGCTTGGCTGCGGTTTCCGTCAGTTCGGCCAATCAATCCTCGCCTTCGTACAGGGTAATGGGCTGGCCCGGCATGATCGTGCTGATCGCATGCTTGTAGACCAGTTGCGACTGTCCGTCGCGGCGCAGCAGGACGCAGAAGTTGTCGAACCAGGTGATGACGCCTTGCAGCTTGACACCGTTGATCAAAAAGATGGTGACGGGCACCTTGGCCTTGCGGACATGGTTCAGGAACGCATCCTGCAGGTTCTGCTTGTCGCCAGCCATTTGTTTATCGTCCGTTTTTCACTGTCCCTGTCCGTTCAACATCTAAGCCGATGCCCCACCCCATGCAAGCATGGCGGATTTCGCGAAAACGCGAAGGCAACATTTGGGCCACACCTAGCGGCGCCAGAACTCCGGAGAGAACAGCGCCAGCACCGCCAGCGTCTCGATCCGGCCCAGCACCATCGCGCAGGCCAGCACCGCCTTGGTGAAATCGGGCAGGCCCGACCAACCCTCCCACGGCGCGGAGGCGATGCCGGCAGTGCCTTCAAAGGCGGGCGTCAGGGGAATGGCGCTGGCCAGCGGGCCGGCATTGGTCAGCGCGGCGATGGACAGGATGGTCGCGGTCTCGAACTCGATGGCGTGGATGGACACCAAACTGACCACCAGCGCGATCGAAATCGCGAACAGCATGAAGAAGATGAAGGCCAGATAGGCGCCTTCGCGACGCAACCTGCGGGCGATTCGCCCGCCGCCGGACACGGAATGGGGGTGGATGATCCGCTCCATCTCGCGCTGGCCGTGGGTGGCCAGCGCATAGACGCGCAGCAGCTTGACGCCCCCCGCGGTCGTGGCGATCCCGCCCCCCATTAGTGCCAGCCCCGCCAGGACCAGTCCCGGCGCGTCCAGCCCCGACCAGGACCGCGCCCCCGCCCAGGCGACAGAGGTCCAGCCGGTCGTGGTCAGATAGCTCAGCGCGCTGAACATGCTGCCCCACATGGCCGACAGGGCGCGCCCGACCTCGGCCATGCCGGTCGGATCGGGGGGCGCCGAGCGGTCCACCTCGATCGCGCCCAGGAAATGGCGCAGGAACAGCATCACGCCCACCCCCAGGACCAGGCCCAGCGCCATGCGCAGTTCGGGGTCCTCGATCAGCCGCTCGGTCGCGCGCAGTTCCGCGCCCCCGGGCCAGAAGCGCCGTGACAGGGCGGGGATCAGGAAGATAAAGACCAGCATCTCTCCGGGAATGCCCGAAGCCTCACCCGACGGCCCGATCACCGGAGAGATGCCCGACGTCGACAGCGTCCCCATCGCCCGCGTCAGCGCCACGAAGGACGGATCGCCCAGCATCAGCAGCCCCACCCACAGCACCAGGGTGAAGCTCAGATAGAGCGGGCCCACCTGCAGGGCGGCGCGGCCCAGCCGGCTGGCAGGATCGGCCAGCTGCGTGTCGAAGCTGGGATCGGACAGGTGCAGGACCGGGCGGCGCGGCTGGTCCGACGGCGGCAGGTGCTCGCGGTATTCCTCGCGGCCATAGGGGTTCGACATGATCTCGAACCCGCCGACGCGCAGCGGCGCCAGGATCGCGACCGCCGCCACCAGCACGAAAAAGCCCCCCATCCAGCCCACCATCGACCGCCACAGATGCAGCGGCAGCGGCAGCAGGTCGGCCGAATAGAGCGACGCCCCGGTGGTGGTCAGCGACGACACCATCTCCCACCAGGCGTTGAAGAACCCCGTGTCGGGCTGGCTTTCCGCAAAGGGCACGGCCAGCAGCAGCGGCAGCAGCCCATAGACCCCCAGCATCAGCAGCAGCATCTCTCGCGCGGTCTGGCCGCGGGGGTTGGCCTGCGCCGCAAGCCCGATCAGCCCGCAGAATGTCAGCGTCAGCAGCGCCGCATAGAAGAAGTTGCGCGCGATGGCGGCATATCCCGTGACCGAGGCAAAGCCCGCGGGCGCCAGCATCAGCACCGCCGCCAGCCCGACCAGCAGCACCAGCAGCGGCATCCGCAAAAGAAAGCCCGTCATCCCCCGCCCCTTAGAAGAAGTCGATCGAGACCTGCAACAGGCGCTCGACTTCGGGGACGTCCTTGGTCAGGGCAAAGATCAGCACGATGTCGCCCTCGTCGATGCGGGTGTCGGCCAGCGGCTTGACCACCCGATCGCCCTTGCGGACCGCGCCCAGCAGCGCGCCTTCGGGGAAGTCGATGTCGCGGATCGCGCGGCCCGCCATGGGGCTGGTGGACAGGACCTGCGCCTCCATCACCTCGGCCTCGGCATCGCCGACGGAATAGATGTCGCGCACGCGCCCGTGGCGGATGTGGCGCAGGATCGTGGACACGGTCGTCGATCGCGGGTTGATATAGGCGTCGATGTCCAGCGCCCCCATCAGCGGCACCAGCGTGGGGTCGTTGATCAGTGCGATGGCCATTTTCGCCCCCGCCTGCTTGGCGCGCACCGAGGCCAGGATGTTGGTCTTGTCGTCGTCGGTGACCGCCAGGACGGCATCGGCCTGGGGGACGGCTGCCTCGTCCAAGATCTCGGCCGACAGGCCGTCGCCGTTCAGCACGATGGTCCGTTCCAGACGGTCGGCCGCGAATTCGGCACGCCCTCGGTCGCGTTCGATCAGCTTGGCGCGGATGCGGTCCGGCCGCGCCTCCAGCGCCTGCGCCACGGCCAGACCCACGTTGCCCGCCCCGATGATGGTCACGCGCTCCTGCTTGCGGGCGGGCTTGCCAAAGATGTCCAGCGTGCGCGCCACGTCGTCGATGTGACAAAAGACATAGATCTGGTCTTCGGCGAACAGCTGATCGCCCGGTTCGGGCGCGAACAGCCGCCCCTTGCGGCGCACCCCCGCCACGATGGCACGCAGGCTGGAGAACAGCTCGGTCAGCTGGCGCAGCGGCGTGTTCAGCGCCGGACAGTCCGGTTCCAGGTCGATCCCCAGCAGCTGGATCTTGCCATCCATGAACGTCTCGACGTCGAAGGTCGACGGCGCCGACAGGCGCTGCAGGGCAGCCAGCGCGACCTCGCGTTCGGGACTGATGACCACGTCGATGGGCAGGTGCTCGGTGCGGTACAGATCGGAATAGATCGCGTCCAGATAGGCGCCCGACCGCAGGCGGGCGATCTTGCGCGGCACCTGGAAGATCGAATGCGCGACCTGGCAGGTGACCATGTTCACCTCGTCCGAATGGGTCGCGGCGATGATCAGGTCGGCGTCGCGCGCGCCGGCGCTGTCCAGGATGTCGGGATGGCTGGCAAAACCCGTCACCCCCTGCACGTCTAGCGATTCCGTGGCCCGGCGCACCAGGTCGGGATTGTTGTCGATGACGGTGACATCGTTGCGCTCGCCCGACAGGTGGCGCGCGATCTGCCAGCCGACCTGCCCTGCCCCGCAGATGATGATCTTCATGCGTCACCCTTCCTGTCCCGCGCCCCCTTGCCTAAGCCGGGCGCGCGGTCCGCGCAAGCGGCAGGCTATTTGCCCATCATCAACTCGTCCTCGCCGCGCATCCCGCCGACTACCCCAAGCGACTTCAGCTTGCGGTGCAGCGCGCTGCGCTCCATGCCGACGAACTGCGCGGTGCGGCTGATGTTGCCGCCGAACCGGTTGATCTGGGCGACCAGGTATTCGCGCTCGAACAGCTCGCGCGCCTCGCGCAGCGCCATCGCGGTGACCGATGGCCCCAGGCTCAGCGTGTCGCTGTTGTCCGGCGTCGCCCCCTGGGGCTCCAGCTCGGACGGCAGGATCGGCCCGTGGCTTTCCGCCAGGATCAGCACGCGTTCGATCACGTTGCGCAGCTGGCGGATGTTGCCGGGCCAGCGCATCGACTGCAGCGCCGCCACGGTCTCCTCGGGCAGATCGCGCGGCGTCAGGCCCTGGTTCTTGTGGAACTGCTCGATGAAATGGCGCGCCAGGGCCGCGATATCGTCGCGCCGGTCGGCCAGCGACGGCACCGCGATGGGCACCACGTTCAGCCGGTCGAACAGCTCCTGCCGGAACCGGCCGGCGGCGATCTCCGCCACCAGGTCGCGGTTCGTCGACGACAGCACCCGCAGGTCGACCCGCACCTTGTCCGCGCCGCCCGCGCGCACGAACTGCTGTTCGGTCAGCACGCGCAGGATCTTGGGCTGGGTGCCCATGGGCATGTCGCCCACCTCGTCGAAATAGATGATGCCGCCATGCGCCTGCTCCAAGAGGCCCGGCTCGATCCCGCGTTCGGGGGATTCGCGGCCGAACAGCACCTCCTCCATGCGCTCGGGCTCGATCGTGGCACAGGGGACGGTGACGAAGGGCGCCGACGCGCGCGGGCTGTGCGCGTGGATATAGCGTGCGGCGCTCTCCTTGCCGGTGCCCGGCTCGCCCGCCAGCATCACCCGGCCGTTGGACCGCGCCACCTTGTCCAGCGCATCGCGCAGCCGCTTGAAGGCCGCGGACTGGCCCAGCATGTCGGCCACGCGGTCGCCGCCGCGCCGCAGGCTGCTGTTCTCGCGGCGCAGGCGGGCGGTCTCCATCGCACGGTTGATGACGACCATCAGCTGGTCGATGTTGAAGGGCTTCTCGATGAAATCGTACGCCCCCTGCTTGATCGCGGCGACCGCGATCTCGATGTTGCCATGCCCCGAGATGATGATCACCGGCACGTCGGGATTGTTGCGCTTGACCTGTTTCAGGATGTCGATCCCGTCCATGCGGCTGTCCTTCAGCCAGATGTCCAGGATCATCAGCGACGGCTCGCGGTCGTTCAGGGCCGCCACGGCCTCGTCCGAATTCGCGGCCATGCGGGTGTCAAAGCCTTCGTCGCGCAGGATGTCGGCGATCAGTTCGCGGATGTCGCGTTCATCATCGACGATCAGGATGTCGTTCATGGTGTCGCCTCGTCTTTTTCTTGTCTGCTCTTGGTCTTGGGCCCCCGCACGGGATGGCGTTCGCGGGGCAGCCGGATCTCGGCCATGGCACCCGGCGGATCGGGCGCATCGGTCAGGGACAGGCTGCCGCCATGTTCCTCGACGATCTTCTTGACGATGGGCAGGCCCAGCCCGGTGCCGTGGCTTTTCAGCGTCACATAGGGTTCGAACAGCCGCGACCGGTCGGCGGGCAGGCCCGGCCCGGTATCGGTTATGCGGATGCAGACGGATTCGGGCTGCACCTCCAGCGCGACGGCGATCTTCGGCGTCCAGCCGGGGATCGCCGTCGCGGCCTGTTCGTCGATGGCCTCTCCGGCGTTCTTCAGCAGGTTGGTCAGCGCCTGGCGCATCATCCCCGCGTCGCAGTCGACGATCACCGGCTCCTCCGGAATGTCGCGGACGATGGTCGCGTGCAGGGCATCCTGCTGCAACAGCAGCACCTGGCGCAGCAGCGCGGCCAGGTCGGTCTCGGCCCGGTCGGGTTCGGGCATCCGGGCAAAGCGGCTGAACTCGTCCACGATCCGGCGCAGGTCGTTCGTCTGGCGGATGATCACCTCGGTGTACTGATCCAGCGCGGCGCGGTCGCCCTCGGCCGCCAGCGGGCCGAACTTGCGGCGCAGGCGTTCGGCGGACAGCTGGATGGGCGTCAGCGGGTTCTTGATCTCATGGGCCACGCGGCGGGCGACGTCGCCCCAGGCGGCCATCCGCTGCGCGCTGACCAGTTCGGTCACGTCGTCGAAGGCCACCACGTATCCCTCCAGCGCGCCGTCCGCGCCCCGGCGCACGGCCATGCGGACCAAGAGGCTTTCCACCCGGCCCTCGCGCATCAGGCGGACCTCGTCCTGGATCGTCTCGGCGACCGAGGCGGACAGGCGCGCGAACAGCGGCGCGAATTCCGGCACCACCTCGGACAGCAGGGCGTCGATATCGCGTTTCGCATCCAGCCCCAGAAGCCGGCTGGCCGAGCGGTTGACGAAGTCGATCTCTCCGGCCGCGTCCAGCCCGATGACCCCCGACGTGACCGAGGTCAGCACGTTGTCGAACAGCCGCCGCTGGTCATCGGACAGGCGATAGCTCTCGACCAGCTCCTCGCGCTGCGTCTTCAGCTGGCGGGTCATGCGGTTGAAGGCCTGGCCCAGGGTCTGGATCTCGTCCCCGGTGCGGACCTCGGGAACCTGCACGTCCAGATCGCCGCGCCCCACGCGGTCGGTCGCCTGCGCCAGAAGACCGATGGGCCGCGACAGGCGGGACGCGAACCACAGCCCCAGCCAGATCGCCGCCGCCACCAGCAGCAGCGCAAACCCCAGATAGACCAGCGAAAACTCCAGCAGGACCTGGCTGCGCATCGCCTCCAGCTGGCGGTAATCGCCCGCGGTCGCCCGCGTGTCGTCCACCAGCCCCAACAGGTCGCCATCCACGTCGCGTGTCACGTACAGGTATCGGTCGGCCAGCGGCGGCAGCGCGACAAGCGCCCGGAACTCGTCATTCGCCCAATCCTCGATCAGGGCGATGCCGTCGGCCTGCGCGCGGTCCAGCTGGTCGGCACCCGGCGCCTCGTACCAGAACAGATAGCTCCGCTCGCCCCGGGCGCGGATCTCTCCGGCGCCGTTAATGATATAGGCTTCGCGCAGGCCACGCTGGATCAGGCCCTGGCCCTGCACCAGCAGCTCGCGCATCTCTCCGTCCTCGATCAAGGGATTGGCGCGCCCCGCACGGGTCAGGATGCTGGCCAGCGCGCGCGCATCCTCGGTCAGATCGCCGCGATGTTCCGCGTGATAGGCCTCGGCCGCGGCCTGGGACGTGGTCACGACCTGCTGCACGCGGTCGGAGAACCAGCCCTCCAGCCCGATGTTGACCAGAAATCCCGCGAACAGCGCGACCAGCACCGTGGGCACCAGCGCCAGCCCGCCAAAGATCGCGACCAGCCGTGCATGCAGGCGCGATGCGGGCGCCGTGCTGCGCCGGGCCGAGATCAGCCGCGCCATGCGCGCGACGATGAACCCGATCAGCACGATCAGAAAGGCCAGGTCCGCCAGCAGGACCACCCGCAGGGTCGCGCCCTGCATGCCCCGCCCGAACGGCCCCATCACCGCCAGCGTGGCAACGGCCAGCGCCACGCCCGACAGCACGATGCCCCAGGTCAGCGCCCCGCGCCACGGTCGGGGCAATCGGATACGGGCCAGCCTGTCCCAGCTGAGCCCCGATGCCAAACCTGCCATATCCCCCACTTGCCGTCTTTCGCGGCTTTTGCTGCGGGCGCGCGTGTCCTTCGCGCTGGTCCCTGTGGCGGTTTTACATCAGTTTGCGCCTCCGTGTCACCTCGATATTCAGCTCGGTCAGTTTCTTGCGCAACGTATTGCGGTTGATCCCCAGCAGATCGGCACAACGCAGCTGATTTCCCCCGGTCGCATCCAGCGCCACCTGCAGCAGCGGGCGTTCCACCTCGCGCAGGATGCGGTCATAAAGGCCCGGCGGCGGCAGCGCGTCGCCATGCAGGTCGAAATAGCGCTGCAGATGCGCCTCGACCGAATCCGACAGGCGCGATCCGACCTGGGGCAGGCTGACGACGCCCGCGGGTTCGGGCGCGGGCGTCAGGGCCGATACCGGCGCCGCTGCGGGGGTGCGGTGCCCCGACTGCTGGGACAGCGCCTCGCGCATCTCGGCGGTGCTGATGGCGGGGCCGCTGGCGGTCAGGGCCAGCCGGCGCATCATGTTCTCCAGCTCGCGGACGTTGCCCGGAAACGGATGGGCGCGCAGCATGGCGGCCGCATCGTCCGACAGCATCCGCTCCGGCAGGCCCTGCGCGGCGGCACGGGCCAGCAGATGCGCCGCCAGCGGCAGGATGTCGTCCACCCGCGCGCGCAGGGGCGGCACGCTGACGGTGACGCCCGCCAGGCGGTAATACAGGTCCGACCGCAACCGCCCGGCCGCCACGTCGGCCTGCGGATCGGACCCGGTGGTCGCCACGATGCGGGGCGCATGGGCGCGGTCGGGGCCGGCCTCCATCGTCTCGATCAGGCCGATCAGGCGGGCCTGCGCGCCTGTGTCGAACCCGGCCGGGTTCTCGATGATGATCGTGCCGCCGCGGGCCTTGTCGGCGGCGCGCGCGATCGCCTCCTCGGTCGCGTCGGACGAGGTCAGGACCGCAAGCCCCCGGTCGCACCGGTCCGACAGCTCGTGAAAGCTGCGCGCGATGGTGGTCTTGCCCACCCCCGCCTCTCCGGCGATGATCACCGGCAGGTCGGCGTTCAGCACCCGCGCGACCATGCGGAACAGCGCCTGCATCGACGGCGCATGGCCGATCAGCGGCATGGCCGGGTCCGCCGCCTCGCGCGGGGCGGGCAGCGGTTCGGGGATCGGGTCGGACTTGCGCGGGCGGCGCGACAGGGCCTGGTTCGCCTTGGACATCAGGTCCGGCAGATCGAAGGGCTTGGGCAGGTATTCGAACGCCTCGGCCTCGGTCGCGCGGATCGCGGTGACGATGGTGTTCTGGGCCGAGATCACGATCACCGGCAGGTCGGGCCGCGCCTCGCGGATGGCGGGGATGCGGTCGATGCCGTTGCCGTCGGGCATCATCACGTCGGTGATGACCAGGTCGCCGCGCCCCTCCTCGACCCATTTCAGCAGCTGTGCCAGGCTGCCCGTGGCGTGGACGCGGCATCCAGCGCGGGTCAGCGCCTGCGTCAGCACCGTGCGGATGGTGCGATCGTCGTCAGCAATCAGAACGGTGCCGTCCATGGGTTCAGGTCCTTATGCCTTGGGCAGGGAGATGCGGAACACGGTGCGACCGGGGCGGCTGTCCACCCGGATCAGCGCGCCGTGGTCGGTGATGATCTTGCTGACCAGCGCCAGGCCCAGCCCGGTGCCGTTCTCGCGGCCCGAGACGAAGGGCTCGAACACCTGATCGGCGATGGCCGGGGGGAAACCGGGGCCGTTGTCCTCGATCTCGATCTGCAGGGGCAGCGGGCGGCCCGTGGGATCGGTCTCGTCGGGGGGGCGGCGCAGCGTGTGGTCGTAATGGGTGCGCAGGCGGATCGCGCCGCCGGCCTTGCCGTCCAGCGCCTCGGACGCGTTCTTGACCAGGTTCAGGCAGACCTGCACCAGCTGGTCCGCATCCGCCAGCGCCGCAGGCAGCGAGGGGTCGTAATCGGTCACGATCTGCACGTCGCGCGCAAAGCCCGCCTTGGCCGACCGGCGCACCTGTTCCAGCACGTCGTGCACGTTCAGCGCCGACAGGCGCGGGGCCGAGGTGTCGCCGAACCGTTCGACCTGGTCCAGAAGCGCCACGATACGGCGCGATTCCGCGACGATCATCTCGGCCATCTCGCGGTCCTCGGGGGTGGCGTTCATGGCCATCAGCTGGGCCGCGCCGCGGATGCCCGCCAGGGGGTTCTTGATCTCGTGGGCCAGCATCTCGGCCATGCCGATGGCGCTGCGGGCGGCGCTGCGGACATGGCGGGCCTGGTGCGCGCCATCATCGTCCTGCGGCACGATCAGCAGCGACACCGACCCGCCTGCCCCGTCCGCGGGCCCCGCATGCACGGCCGCCCGCCGCGCCTGGTGGTTGCCGGTCCGGTCGCCGATCTCGAACTGGACGCTGGTCTGGTACAGCGCCTCCTCGCTGGCGCGCACGCGGGCCAGCAGCGGCCCCAGGCCGGGCTGCAGGCGCAGGCGCATCGACATCTCGTCCCCGTCCAGCGCGCGGCCCAGAGTCGAGTTGCGCGACAGGTTCAGCCAGATCTCGGCGGCGTCGTTCATCGCGGCCACGCGTCCGTCGGCGTCCAGGATCAGCGCGGGCAGCGGCAGCGCCGCCCAGCCCGGTCCGGGGGCCGCCTCACGGAAATCGCGCGGCCGAGGCGTCATGCGGCCACCCCCGCGGCATCGCCGAAGGCACGGGCGATCAGGTCCAGCGTCGCGCGGGGCGTGTCGGCCCGCATCATCTGGTCGCGCAGCGGCGCGCCGTTCGCATCGGCATACCAGCCCAGATGCTTGCGCGCGACGCGCAGGCCCAGATCGGTGCCATAGAAGTCCAGGATGTCCTCGTAATGCTCGGCCACCAGATCGGCCAGCGCCGCGCCCTGCGGCACGTCGGGCGCGGGCGTGCCCCACAGGTCGTGCGCGATCTGCGCCAGGATCCAGGGCCGCCCCTGGGCGCCGCGACCGACCATCACCGCATCCGCCCCCGACGCCGCCAGGGCCGCACGGGCGCTGGTGGCATCGACGACGTCGCCATTGGCCACCAGCGGCGGGCGCGCAGGCAGGTCGGCCACCGCGCGGATCGCGGACCAGTCGGCCTGCCCCTTGTAGAACTGCGCCCGCGTGCGGCCATGCACGGTCAGCATCGCGACCCCCGCATCGCGCGCCCGCGCCGCCAGATCGGCCGCGTTCAGGCAGTCGTCGTCCCAGCCCAACCGCATCTTCAGCGTGACGGGCACGTCGACCGCCCCCACGACCGCATCGACCAGCGTCATCGCGTGATCCAGGTCGCGCATCAGCGCCGCGCCGGACAGCCCGCCGGTGACCTTCTTGGCGGGGCAGCCCATGTTGATGTCGATGACACGCGCCCCCATGCCGGCCACGATGCGCGCGGTCTCGGCCATGGGCGCGGCTTCGCGGCCCGCGATCTGGACGCTGACGGGCAGTGCCCCTTCGGTCAGCGCCTTGGCGCGCACGGCGGCGCGTGTCGACGGGCGCGGCGTCACCATCTCGGTCGAGGCGACCATCTCGGACACCATCAGGCCCGCGCCGAACCGCGCGACCGCGCGGCGGCAGGGGACATCGGTGATCCCGGCCATCGGCGCCAGGAAGACCGGCGGGCCAAGAGGTGTGTCACCAAGCATGATCGGGTCGGGCAATCGCATGTTCTGTTCCTTCACCCCGGGGCAGACCGCCCGCAAGAACGGCAGGGGGCGGCTGGCCTGCCCAAATCGCAGGCGCGTCCCGGTTGCCTGCAAACCGGGCATGTTGCAATCATCTTAAGCAGACCGCGCGCCAAGGCTGCAAGCGGGCCGATGTCGCAACCGGAACCGGAAGCGACGTCGACGGTGGTGGCGGCGGGGCCTGCGTCGTGCTTGGATGGGCGCGGAAATGCAAGGGGGTGCCATGTTTCTGTCGGTGTTCGATCTGTTCAAGCTGGGGGTGGGGCCCTCCTCCTCGCACACGATGGGGCCGATGGTGGCCGGCCAGCGGTTTCTCGACTCCCTGCGGGTGCAGCCGTTCCGCGCGCATGGGCTGCGCGCCAGCCTGCATGGCAGCCTGGCGTTCACCGGCAAGGGTCACGCAACCGACCGCGCGACGATCCTGGGTCTTGCGGGCTTCACCCCCGCCAGCATGGACATGGAGGCGGCCGAGGCCGCGCTGGCCCGCAACCGAGAGACCCGCCTGCTGGAACCGCAGGGGCTGGGCCCGCTGGTCTTCGACCCCGAACGCGACCTGCGGTTCGATTACGACCACACCCTGCCCGGCCATGCCAACGGCATGACACTGTCGGCGACAGACGCGCAGGGCGACGTGATCTATCACCAGATCTACTACTCGATCGGCGGCGGCTTCGTGATGACCGACCAGGAGCTGGCCGACAAGGCGGGCGCCGTGCGCAGCGATGCCACGTCCAGCGTGCCCTATCCCTTTGCCAGCGCGGCCGAGATGCTGGAGATGGCCCAGGCCTCGGGCAAGTCCATCGCCCGCATGAAGGAGGCCAACGAGCTGTGCTTTCGGTCCCGTCCCGACATGCTGGCGGGGCTGGACCGCATCTGGACCGCAATGCGCGACTGCATGGACCGCGGCCTGTCGACGGACGGCGTCCTGCCCGGCGGGCTGCACGTGCGTCGGCGCGCGCGCGCGATCCATGCCAAGCTGGTCGAGGAACGCGGCCTGAACATGACCGCGCCCCATGTCATCAACGACTGGATGTCGGCCTATGCGATGGCCGTGAACGAGGAGAACGCCGCCGGTGGTCAGGTCGTCACCGCACCCACGAACGGCGCCGCCGGCACGGTGCCCGCGGTGATCCGCTATTGGCTGGACCATGTGCCGGGCGCGTCCGAACGGCTGCTGCCCGATTTCCTGCTGACGGCGGCGGCGGTGGGCGGGCTGATCAAGCACAACGCCTCGATCTCGGGCGCGGAATGCGGCTGCCAGGCCGAGGTCGGATCGGCCGCCGCGATGGCCGCCGCGGGCCTGGCCGCCGTCTTGGGCGGCACCCCCCAGCAGGTCGAGAACGCCGCCGAGATCGCGCTGGAGCATCACCTGGGCATGACCTGCGACCCGGTGCGCGGCCTGGTCCAGGTGCCCTGCATCGAGCGGAACGGGCTGGGCGCGATCAAGGCCGTGGCGGCCGCCAGCCTGGCGCTGCGCGGCGACGGCAGCCACATCGTGCCCCTGGATGCCGCCATCGAGACGATGCGCCAGACCGGCCGCGACATGTCCGAGAAGTACAAGGAAACGTCGCTTGGCGGCCTGGCCGTGAACGTCCCGAACTGCTAGGGGGTCAGCTGCCCGCGCAGCGTGTAATGCAGGCCCTGGGGCAGGAATTCGGCCTGCCCCTCGCCGTTGAAATAAGCCGGGACGATCATGTTCACCAGGCGCGACCCGAACCCTTCACGCGTGGGCGCGGCCACGAGCTGACCGCCAGTCTCCTGCCAGTCCAGCGCGAAGTCGTCGCCCATGACCGACCAGGTCAGGTCGACCATGCCCAGCGGGCTGGCCAGCGCGCCGTATTTTGCCGCATTCGTCGCCAGTTCGTACAGGGCCAGCGACAGGCCGACTGCCTGCTGGCTGCTCAGCGGCACGGGCGGGCCGGACAGGCGGATGCGGTCGTTCCCGACCAGATGGGCGCCAATGGATCGGGCCATCACCTCGGTGATGTCGGCGCTTTCGCCCAGGCCCGTGAACAGGCCCTGTGCCTTGGCCAGCGCCATGATGCGCGCGCCGACCGTGTCGCGGGCCTCCTGGATGCTGGTCGCGTTGCGCAGGCTAGAGGACACCACGGTCGAGGTCACCGACAGGATGTTCTTGATCCGGTGCAGCAGCTCTTCCTGCATGACCTGCTGGTTGCGGCGCGCCAGCACCAGCGCGGTCATGTCCACGGTGATGTTCATCA
Source organism: Paracoccus haeundaensis (assembly GCF_006239215.1). Lineage (NCBI taxonomy): Bacteria > Pseudomonadati > Pseudomonadota > Alphaproteobacteria > Rhodobacterales > Paracoccaceae > Paracoccus > Paracoccus haeundaensis. The sequence goes on along the minus strand of NZ_VDDC01000020.1, from coordinate 7,401 downwards.
GACCGGCCACGCTGCCGTCATCGTCGTAAAGCGGGCTATAGCTGAAGGTCCAGAACGTCTCCTCGTCGAACCCGTTGCGGGTCATGACAAGACGCATCTCCTCGGAATAGGTGCCGCGGCCTGACAGCGTCTGGTCGACCAGCGGCTTGACGTCGTCCCAGACATCCGCCCAGATCTGCTGGAAGGGCTGACCCAGGGCCCGCGCCTCCTTGCGGCCCAGGACGGGCGCATAGGCGTCGTTGTACAGCATGATCAGCTCGGGGCCCCAGAACATGCAGGACGCGTGCCGCTGCGCCAGCATCATCCGCACCGCGGTCGTCAGCGCGACCGACCATTCCGAGATCGGCCCCAGGGGCGTGGCCTGCCAGTCAAAGTTTCCGGTCGCACGCGCCATCGGCCCGTCGTCCCAGGAAAATCGCGCCGGTTCGGGCCGCGCGGCGGGGCCCCGGGCGTGCTGTGCCGATCCCGTCATGTGGGTGCCACCAGAGAGAACATCACCGAAACCTATGCCGGTTCCCTTATGATATTCAACGAATAACCCTCAATGCAGCCGGTTTCGCACCAATATTCATCATTTATCAACAAGGTGAACCGTCCGGTGCGGCCGATCCATGCGGCGGCGACATGCCGGGACGGGGGCGTGACGCTTGCCCCCTGTGGCTGCGGTTGCTAACGCTTGGCAGACAGTGATCCCGCGACAAATCCGCCCAGAACCAGAAGGCCAAAGCCCCATGTTCCCCCGCCTTGCCATCCTTGCCCTGATGACCCTGCCCCTGGCCGCCTGCGACACGCAGGTGATGACCGACCTGCGACGCGGGGTCGGCCTGGACGACGCCGCAGCCCAGCCCGAGGAGCCGACCGGCCCGCGCCCGCCCGCCGTCTCTCCGCTGGAACAGCCGATCGAGACGGGCACGGTCGGGCGCGTCGTGCCTACCGCGGAACCGGTGACCTATCGCACCACCGCCTTTGTCGCGGGCGGGAACGAACCGGCCTGGAACGTCCAGGTCAGCGGCGACACGGCCGTCTATCGCACGCCCGACAACCAGGCCGGGCGCCAGATCCCGGTGAACCGCCTGGTCTTCAGCCAGGGCGTCGAATACATCGGCGTGCTGGGCGGGCGGCCCTTCGTGCTGAACCTGCGGGCGGCGAAATGCAAGGACAGCATGGTCGACGAGACCTATCCGCTGACCGCACGCCTGACCGTGAACGGCCAGACCCAGCCCGGCTGTGCACAGCCCGCCGCCCCGGCCGCACCCGCCACAGCCGAGGCCGCACCGGCCGCCGCCGGTTGACGCGCGCGCACGGCTCACGCATTCGTGTGTCGATCCGTGCCGCAAAGCCTGCCACTGCGCCTGACGATCCTGCCCTGCTTGCCCTGATCCTGCCGCCGAAAGGAAGCCGCCGATGCGCCGCTCGCGACTGACCCGCCAGCTGATGGCCACCACCCTGCCCCTGGCCCTGATCGTGGGGTCGGGCGTCGGCGTCGCGACCGCCGACCCGATGCTGGGGCGCAACATGTCGACCTATGGCCTGCCCGGCGGCATCGACACGCCCACGGCCGAGACGATGCCCGACGGCAGCCTGGGCGCGACGCTGTCGCTGTCCGACTATGCCCGGCGCGGCAACGTCTTCTTCCAGGCGCTGCCGGGGCTGACGACGGTCCTGCGCTATGGTCGCGTCGACGGGATCAACGATTACCGGCAGGAGGGGTTCATCTCGGACCGCTCGCTGGACCTGCGCTATCAGATCGTGGACGAGGATGGCTGGCGCCCCGCAGTGGCCGTCGGCCTCCAGGACTTCCTGGGCACCGGCGTCTATTCGGGTGAATACATCGTTGCAACGCGCAACGTGACGCCGACGGTGCGCGCATCGGTCGGCCTGGGCTGGGGCACGCTGGCGGGCAAGCCGCGCATCATCGACGTCGGCGACGAGGGCGGGACGCCCAATGTCGAGGACTGGTTCACCGGCGGGGCCAAGCCCTTCGCCTCGGTCAGCTGGCAGGTCAACGACCGCCTGAACCTGGTCGCGGAATACTCCAACGACATCTATCGCGCCCGCTACAGCGACGGCAACGAATACCAGCAGGGCGACGAGCCGGGCAGCAATATCAATCTTGCCGCCAACTATCGCTTTGGCCGCAACTACGAGGCCGGGCTCTATACCATCGGCGGAGAGACGATCGGCGCCCAGTTCACCATCGCGCTGAACCCGCGCGACGCCACCTATCCATCGGGCCTGGAAAGCGCGCCGGCCCCGGTGCGTCCGCGGCCGGCCCCCGCGCAGGACCCCGAGGGCTGGTCGGGCGGCTGGTCGCAGGACCCGACCGCCCAGCCCGCCATCCAGAAGGCCCTGGGCGACGGCATGGCCGACGAGGGGATGCTGCTGGAAAGCATGGCCCTGGCGCCGACCCGCGCCGAGGTCCGCCTGCGCAACCAGCGCTATATCAACCAGGCCGAGGCCGTGGGCCGCACCGCGCGCCTGATGACCCGCGCCCTGCCCCCGTCGGTCGAGACCTTCGTGATCACCTCGACCAGCGACGGGATGCCGACCTCGTCGGTGACCCTGCGCCGCAGCGATGTCGAGCGGCTGGAGAACACCGAGGCCGGGCAGATCGCCGCCGCATCCACCCTGTCGGATGCAGCGCCGGGCGCGCCGGGGCTGGTGGCCAGCCAAGGCCTCTATCCGCGGTTCCGCTGGTCGGTGAAGCCCTATCTGGACCTGGGCATCTTCAGCGCCGAGGACGGACTGACCCACGAGGTCGGCGCCGAGGCGCGTGCCAGCTATGAGCTGATGCCCGGCCTGATCGCCACCGGCGCCCTGCGCCAGCGCGCCTTCGGCGACATCGGCCAGCGCGGACCGGGCATTCCGGGCCAGCGGGGCGAATATTACAGCCCCGACGAGTATGAATCGAACCCCGCCCTGGAAACCACGCCGCAGGGCGTGCCGCGGGTGCGGTCCGACACACGGATGTACACGGGCAATTCCAGCCCGGTGATCCCGGAACTGACGCTGGCTTGGTACGCCAAGCCGTCGGACGCGATCTATACCCGCGTGACCGTGGGCCTGCTGGAACGCGCCTATGGCGGCGTCTCGGCCGAGGCGCTGTGGAAGCCCGCCAACTCGCCCCTGGGCTTTGGCGCCGAGATCAACCGCGTCCGCAAGCGCGACTTCGACCAGCTGTTCGACTTCCGCGACTATGAGGTCACGACCGGCCACGTCTCGGCATACTATGAGTTCACGCAGGGCTTCACCGCCCAGCTGGATGTCGGCCAGTACCTGGCGGGGGACGTCGGTGCGACCGTGACCCTGGCGCGCGAGTTCGCGAACGGATGGCAGATCGGCGCCTATGCCACCAAGACCGACCTGTCGGCCGAGGAATTCGGCGAGGGCAGCTTCGACAAGGGCGTGACCCTGTCGATCCCGCTTGGCTGGGCCACGGGCCAAGCCAGCCGCGACCGCGTGTCGACCAACATCCGCTCGCTGTCGCGCGACGGCGGATCGCGGGTCAATGTCAACGGACGCCTGTACGACCGTGTTCGCGAAAGCCACACCGTCGATCTTTACGAAGGCTGGGGGAGGTTCTGGCGATGAGCAGAGCGATGCAGACGCGCGCAATCCTGGCCGGGGTGGCCTTGGCCGCATTGTCGGCCTGCGGCAATACCGGCGCGGACGAGGCCGGGGCCAGCCCGCTGTCGGTTCTGGCCCAGACCGCGACCCAGGCCATCACGGCCCGCGGGGCGGCCCAGCCGGCGCAACCCGCCCGCAACCCCCAGCAGGCCGCGGCCGAGGCGCTGCGCGTCAATCCCGGCCCGCTGATCCAGGCGACCTTCGAAAGCCCTGCCCGCACGCAGGTCCTGGCGCTGACGGGGACGAACGGCGCCATGCGCACCTACATGACTCCCGACGAACAGGCGGTGATCCTGCGCGGCGGCATGCTGATCGGCACGCGCGGTCTGGGCCGCGACCTGTCGGTGGCGGAACCGGGGACCGAGGCGCTGATCCGGGCAGGCCAGTCCGGCAGCGGCACGCGCGTCATGCGCTATCTGTCGGGCGACGGGCTGGAACGGCCGCTGCAGTTTTCCTGCACCACTGCGCCCGGCCCCAACCCCGGCGTGATCCTGGAGACCTGCGAAGGGCACGGTGCGACCTTCCAGAACAACTATCTGGTCCAGAACGGGCAGATCCCCGTATCGCGCCAATGGATCGGGCCGGGCATGGGCTATGTGACCATCCAGACGCTGCGTCCCTGACAGGCAACACCGGAACGGAAAGACCGGCCCTTTGCGGGGCCGGTTTTTTCATGCGCGGGTGCCATGGCGGGCAGGCCTGCGGACAAAGAAAAAGGGGCTGGCCAAAGGCCAGCCCCTTGTGGCTCGGACCGTGCGAACGATCCGATCCGATATCAGCTGTCGTCGTCGTCCGAAGCGACTGCGGCGATGACGCCCAGCAGCAGCAGGGCGGGGACGACCAGGCCAGCGTTCGAGGAAGCGGGCTGCTCCTCGACGATGACGGGCTCGACTTCCACGACGGGGGCGACATAGCCACCGGCCAGAGCCGAGGTTGCGGTCAGGCCGAGAGCGGCCGCGAAAGTAGCGAATTTGGTCATGATCATGCTCCGTTTCGATTGACGGCTGCCATTTCTGGCAACATCGAGGCGACAGTTACACAAACCCGAACAGTTGAAAAGCAGCATTGAATTGATTCCCCCGTGGGCTTGCAACCACTGTTGCATATTGGCCAACACCTGTTTCGGGACTTGGTTCCGGCCCCCGCAAACCCCCGGAAAAACTGTGACAATTCGGCACTATGCCCGGCGAAGTGCCTGTGAGACGACGAAAAAGATCGCCGCCGCGGTCACGATCGAGGGACCCGCCGGCGTGTCGAGTCGCAAACTGGCCCACAACCCCAGGATGACGGATGCGGCGGCGATCAGGGCGGCGCCGGCGGCCATCCGCTCGGGGGTCCGGGCCCATGTGCGGGCCGCCGCCGCCGGCACGATCAGCATGGCCGAGATGAGGAGCGAGCCCACCACTCGAATCGCCAGCGCGACCACCACGGCCAGCGCCAGCGACAGGACCAGGCGCTCGACCCGCGGGTCGATCCCCGCGGCCATGGCCAGTTCCTCGTTCAGGCTGCTGGTCACAAGCCGTTGCCAACGCAGGGCCAGGACCGCCAGAACCAGCGCCGCGCCCGTCCAGATCAAAACCAGGTCGGCACGGCCCACCGCCAGGATGTCGCCGAACAGATAGCTGGACAGATCGGACCGCGCGGCAGGCACGAAGCCGATCGCGACCAGGCCCACGGCCAGCGCGGAATGCGACAGCACGCCCAGGATCGTGTCCATCGCCTGCCCCCGCGTCACCAACGCCGACACCAAGCAGGCCATCGCCACCGCAACCGCAAGTGTCCCGGCATAGATCGACACCTCGAAGGCCAGGGCCATCGCGACGCCCAGGATGGCGGCATGGGCAGTCGAATCGCCGAAATAGGCCATCCGCCGCCAGACCACGAAACTGCCCAGCGGTCCCGCCACCAGGGCCAGCCCCAACCCCGCCAGAACGGCGCGCATGAAGAAATCGTCAAGCATCGGTGGTCACCCCTGCGCCCGGTCGGCGTGGTCATGGCCGCATCCCGGCCCGTGGACATGCGGCGTCAGGTCGTGGTCGTGGTCGTGGCGGTGCTGGTACAGCGCCAGCGTGCCCTCGGCCCCCGCGCCGAACAGGGCGCGGTATTCGGGGGCGGTGCTGACATGCTGGGGCGTGCCCTCGCAGCAGACATGCCCGTTCAGGCAGACCACGCGGTCCGACGACCGCATGACCACCAGCAGGTCGTGGCTGACCATCAGCACGGCCGCGCCGGTCTGCCGGCGCACCTCCTCGATCAGCTGATAGAAGGCCACGATGCCCGGCTGATCCAGCCCCTGCGTGGGTTCGTCCAGGACCAGCAGATGCGGGTCCGCCAGCAAGGCCCGCGCCAGCAGCACCCGCTGGAACTGGCCGCCCGACAGCTGGGTCAGTTGCCGCGCACCAAGGCCCGGAACGCCGGTGCGGACCAGCGCATCCTCGGCCTGGACGTCGGATACGCGCACGGGCAGCGACAGGAACCGGCGCACGGTCATCGGAATGGCCGTGTCCAGCTGAACACGCTGCGGAACATAGCCGATGCGCAGCCCCTGCCGCCGCGTCACCGCGCCGGAGGCCAGCGGCATGTGCCCCAACAGCGCCCGGATCAGCGACGACTTGCCCGACCCGTTCGGACCGACGACGGTCACGATCTCGGCGGGGCGGATGCGGAAATCGACCTGCGCCAGCACCGGTTCGGTCGTTCCGGGGCGGTGGATCGTCAGCGCGCGGGATTCGATCAGCGGGGTCATGCGACGCCTTCGGCGGCACAGGTGGCGCAGAGGCCCAGCGCCTCGATCGTGGCGCGTTCGACGCGGAACCCGCCCTGGGCCGCGACCGCGGTCAGCGCATCGCGGATCGGGGCGGCGGCGGCCTCTGCCACCTTGTCGCAACTGCGGCAGATCAGGAAGGCCGGATGATGGTCGTGCCCCGGATGCAGGCAGGCCGCAAAGGCGTTCAGTCGCTGCAGCCGGTGGGCCAGCCCATGCGTGACCAGAAACTCCAGCGCGCGATAGGCGACGGGGGGTTGGCGGCCGAACCCTTCGGTCGCCAAGCGGTCCAGCACCTCATAGGCGCCCATCGCGCGGTGGCTCTCCAGAAGGATCTCCAGCGTGCGGCGGCGGACGGGGGTCAGGCGCGCGCCCTGCTCGGCCAGCCGGGCCGCAGCCTCGTCCAGCGCACGGTGGGCGCATTCGCGGTGGTCATGCGGCGCAAAGGTCGCGGCGATGACATGGTCGTGGTCGTGGTCTGGCACGGGGGTCCTTCACGCAGCGATGCGTTACTTTATTACAATGCGGTTGACTTGTTACCCTGTAACACACAGAACCCTGCCATCGCAACAAACCCGCCCTGCAAAGGAGATCCCGATGCGCAGCCCTGCATCCCTTGCCGCCATCCTGTCACTGACCGCCGCCCCTGCCCTGGCCACCCCGCAGGTCGTCACAGACCTGGTCCCCACCGGCGCCCTGGTCCAGGAGGTCATGGGCGATCTGGCCGAGGTGCGCGTCCTGCTGCCCCAGGGGGCCAGCGCGCATCATTACCAGATGCGCCCGTCGGACGCCCAGGCGCTGCAGGGTGCCGATGTGGTGATCTGGATGGGACCCGAGCTGACGCCCTGGCTGTCGCGGGCGTCGGACACCCTGTCGGGGGCCACGCAGCTGCGCCTGCTGGAGGTCGAGGGCGTCGCCCTGCGCGACTATGCCGGTGCAGCGTCGGAGGGTGACGCGGACCATGGCGACCATGCGGGTCATGACGACCACGCGGATCACGCCGGTCACGA
>NZ_VDDC01000019.1:0-1370 GCF_006239215.1 Paracoccus haeundaensis | reverse complement strand
CGACCACGACCACGACCACGACCACGACCACGACCACGACCACGACCACGACCACGACCACGGGGACCATGCGGGGCATGATCATGTCCATGCCGGCACCGATCCCCATGCCTGGCTGAACCCCGCCAACGCGGCGCCTTGGCTTGACGCCATCGTCGCGACGCTGTCCGAGCAGGACCCCCAGAACGCCGCCACCTATCGCGCCAACGCGGATGCGGCGGCCGAACGCATCGCTGCCCTGGACGACACGTTGCGCGAACGCCTTGCCCCGCATGCGCAGGACCGGTTCGTCGTGTTCCACGACGCCTATGGCCACTTCACCGATCACTTTGGCCTGCAGCCTGCGATCGCCGTGTCGCTTGGGGACGCCTCGACCCCGTCCGCGGCGCGCATCGACCAGATCCGCACCCAGATCGCCGAGTCCGGGGCCGTCTGCGCCTTTCCGGAATACGCCCATGATGCCGGCCTGATCACCACCGTGACCGAGGGCAGCGACATCCGCACCGGCGGCGAACTGAGCCCCGAGGGCGGCACGCTGTCCCCCGGCGCGGGCCAGTACGAGGTTCTGTTGACTCAGATGGCAGACACCATCGTCGATTGCCTTGCCGATCAGTGATCGCCCGTCCGGGCCGCCTTCGCGGCGGTCCGGACCACCTGTCAGCGGGTCGAAATCTGATCGTGAAGAATCCTGACTATTTTACTTTGACAAACCTGAACGAATTTGTCAGCATTGGGGCATCATCACTGTCCCAGCATGAGGCTGACCATGACCGCAACGCGCCCCGCCGATTTCACCCGTCCCGGCACCGCCATTCTGGCCCGGATGCCGCAGCATGACGCCACCGCCCTCACGCAGGGCGGAAACCAGGCGCTGATCGTCCTGGACGAGCAGGTCTATCAGCTGCGGATCACCCGTGCGGGCAAGCTGATCCTGACGAAATAGTCGATCGACCTTGGCAAAAGGGCCGCCCTCCCGGGCGGCCCTTTCGTCATGCGTGCTGTCGCCTGTCAGCCGCGGGGCTTGCCGCCGGGGCGGCCACCACCCTGCGGGCGATCTCCGCGCGCAGCGCCGAACGGCTTGGCCGCACCCGGCCGCGGCTTGCCCTGAAACTTGCCGCCCGCATCACCACGCGGACCGCCGAACGGCTTGCGACCCTCGGCCCCTTCGCCACGCGGTGCGCCATAGGGTTTGCGGTCGCCATCGGCACGGGGTTTGCCGAAGGACTTGCCCTCCGGGCGCGGACCGCCGAACGGCTTGCGGCCCTCGGCCCCTTCGCCACGCGGCGCGCCATAGGGCTTGCGGTCACCATCGGCGCGGGGCTTGCCGAAAGGCTTCCCCTCCGGACGCGGACCGCCGAACGGCTTGCGGC